>JAYVQV010000027.1:0-3121 GCA_043776855.1 Limisphaerales bacterium
TGGAAACCATCGTCGCCGCCATGCCGAACTGCGAATACCGGGAATACCTCGCCAAGGAAGTCGTGGCGGAGGCGAAACGGCTGCTGAAATAATTATGATTCTACTTCTCGGTGCCACCGGCTACATCGGCGAAGCGTTCGTTACCGAATTGCGGCGGCGCAAAAAGGAATTCATCACGCTGTCGCGCAGCCAGGTGGATTACTCGCGCTTTGATCTGCTGCTGGAATTTTTGCGCGCTAAAAAGCCGACGTTCGTCGCCAACTGTGCGGGCTATACCGGCAAGCCGAACGTGGACGCGTGTGAACTCGACAAGGCCGGCACGATGATTGGCAACGCGCTGTTGCCGCAGACCATCGCGCACGCTTGCGCGGCGGCGGGCATTCCGTGGGGTCACGTTTCGAGCGGCTGCATTTTTTCCGGGGCGAAAATTTTGGAGGGCGGAAAAATGCGCGTCGAAAAGGACATGACCCGTCCGGAACTGCACGCACTGGCCGAAAAAAAATCTCCGGCGGTTTTTGGCTTCACTGAAAACGACACGCCGAATTTTTCTTTCCGTGACCAGCCTTGCAGTTTTTACAGCGGCACAAAGGCGCTCGGCGAGGAAGCGATGGCGGGCATCGGCCAGAGCTACGTCTGGCGGCTGCGGATTCCATTCGATGAATTCGACAGCAAGCGGAATTATTTGAGCAAGGTGCAGCGCTACGTCAAAGCCTACGAGAACGTGAATTCCATTTCGCACCGCGCCGAGTTCGCGAGCATTTGCCTCGACCTCTGGGAGCGCCGCGCGCCGTTCGGCACTTACAACGTGACCAATTCCGGCTACGTCACCACGCGCCACGTTGTCGCGTTGATTGAGAAATACCTGAAGCCGGCGCGCAAGTTTGAGTTCTGGGCGAATGATGACGAATTCTACAAAGTCGCTGCCAAGACGCCGCGCTCCAATTGCATCATGGATGTTTCAAAGTTGCTCTCCACCGGCATCAAAGTCCGCAGCGTGGAAGAGGCGCTGGAACACTCGCTGAAAAACTGGAAACCAGAAGTTTGAACCACAGATGGACACAGATTCTTCCCAATCAAGCAGGACTTTTTTATCTGTGTCCATCTGTGTTAATCTGTGGTTAAAAATATGAACCTACTCATCACCGGCGGCGCGGGCTTCATCGGCTCCAACCTCATCCAGCACGTCATTGACGATGCGCGCGTCTCCAAGCTCGTCAACCTCGACTGCCTGACTTACGCGGGGCGTTTGGAAAATTTGGAAACGGTCGCCAAGCATCCGAAATATGTTTTTGAGAAAGTGGACTTGCGCGACAAGGCGGCGACGCTGCGCGTGGTCGAATCGCACGCCATCACGCACGTCATGCACCTCGCGGCGGAATCGCACGTGGACCGCTCCATCACCGGGCCGGGCGATTTCATCACCACGAACATCATCGGCACTTTTAATTTGCTCGAAGCCTGTCGCGCTTGCTGGATCAATCCCCAGAACCCAGACGCCATCCGCCAGAACCGATTCCACCACGTCTCGACCGATGAAGTTTACGGTTCGCTCGGTGCGACGGGCTTGTTTCTCGAAACGACTGCTTACGCGCCGAACTCGCCGTATTCTGCCAGCAAAGCGTCGAGCGATTTTCTCGTTCGCGCGTATCATCACACCTACGGTTTGCCGACCGTCATCACGAATTGCTCGAACAACTACGGGCCGTTTCAGTTTCCGGAAAAATTAATTCCCGTCGTCATCCAAAGCGTCATCGCGCGGAAATCCATTCCCGTTTATGGCGATGGCATGAACGTGCGCGACTGGCTCTACGTCCGTGATCATGCCGAGGCGCTGTGGACGGTGCTGGGCAAAGGCGCGCTCGGCGAGACCTACAACATCGGCGGCCACAATGAATGGGCCAACCTCCACATCGTGCAACTCATCTGCGACACGGTGGATGAATTCGCGCCGCAGCTCGGCGGCAATTCCCGCGCGCTCATCACTTACGTCAAGGATCGTCCTGGCCACGACCGCCGCTACGCGATTGACGCCACGAAAATCCAGCGTGAACTCGGCTGGACGCCCGCGCACAAGTTCGAGGGCGGCATCCGCGAAACCATCCGCTGGTATCTTGATAATCAGGAGTGGGTGAAATCCGTTTTGAAAAAGTAGCAGGGCAGGCGTCAAATCACCACCCGCACAACGGAACGATCCAGTTCCACGAGCGAATGTTTTTTGAGCGCCTTTTCAATCGCTGGAAGATTGCGCGTGAATAATTCCTTCAACTCCCGCAAACCGATGTTGCCTGTGCGAACCAAAACGAGTTTGTAAGGTTGCTGCCGCAGCAGATGTGAATAGTAAAAATCCGTGTCCTTGGAAACCACCACCAACTTTTCTTTTGCCGACAGCAGATTAATGGCGGAGTCCGTTGTGAGATTTTTGGCGGGAAGCTGGCGCGTGTGGCGGGCGTCGTGACCGGCGGCTTGCAACAATCCGCACAGGCCGGGCGGCAGATGCGCGTCCACCAAGAATTTCATGTCAGGACGAGATGCTGGCTTTTGACTTTGAGCGAACGCGCCGCGAATTCCAAGCACGCCAGCAAATCCTCGCGTTCGAGGTCGGGAAATTCCTTCAGCACGTCCTTGAACGAATCGCCCGCCGCGAGGTATTCCAGCACCGACTCCACCGGATAACGCAGGCCGCGAATGACCGGCTTGCCGTGGCAGATGTCCGGCTGAATGGTGATGCGCGCGAGCAACGAATTCATGGCAAAAAGATAATGCGCCCCAAACGAACGTCAAACTTTGTTCACGCACCGGCTCCTTCACGCTCTACGACGATCCGGCGATGGTGAATTTGTAAATCACACCGCAACAATGTCGGGCCAAATCCCAACGGGATTTCATCATTCAGCCCAGGGTTGGAGCCGGGCGACTACCCTGGGTGCGTATTCAAAAAATCTCAACCCCAACGGGGTTGAATCTGTTCTTTCCGTAGCGGGACGGGATGCAACCCTTTCAGGGTTGAAAACTGTTCGGGCGATAATCCCAGCGTAGCCGCTCCTCGCGCTCCGGCTCGGAACGGCAACGCTGGGCTGAATGATTGAATCCCGTTGGGATTCTTAAAGACGCGGCAACCGGT
>JAYVQV010000028.1:0-12236 GCA_043776855.1 Limisphaerales bacterium
GTCTCCGTCAACCGTGTGAATATATTTTTAGAATGGAACAAAACCATTGGTCAGGAGTCCTAATTGAGCCGGTTTAATAGACATCAATCCAACCATGCAAACCGTCCGCATCCTCATCCTCGCCAGCCTGCTGTTCCTCGCGCCGCTCGGCCACGCTGCTTTTCACACCAACACCATCACCACGCCCAACAGTTCAACCTCCGCTTTCAGCGTGGACGGTGGTCTGCAAAACAGCCCAACCATCCAACTCGTCGCCGGAGTCACCAACATTTTAATCATCAACACCGCTTCATTTCATCCCGTCGTCATCACCACCGCTCCGGCCACGACGCCGCAATACTCCGGCGCGACCCCGCAGGCCGTCAACAATCAGAACATCACCGTCACCACGCCCACGAGCGGCTTTCCAACCACCCTGTATTACGTCTGCAATGTCCACGGCTTCAAAGGCACCATCAACCTCACCGCGCCCGCCGGTCCGCCGCCGCCGAACACCATCCTGAAAGTCATCGTCGGCACAAACGTCGTCATGGTTTCCACCGGCACGAACACCACCTTCACCTTCATCCCGGAATTTTCCTCCAACCTCGTCAGTGGCGCGTGGACGCCCGTGCCTAGCTTCACCAACACGTTTCTGAACGGCACGAATACCACCAAGTTCAACCGCCTTGATCCCATTTGCGGCCCGAATGTTTTCCTCCGCATCCGCCAGCAGCCGAACTGACTTTTGAGCGAACTTCAAAGGCGCGACGCAACCAACGTCGCGCCTTTTTTATTTTCTATCTGGGTTTCATCTGTGAAAATCTGTGGCTAGAAAAATATGAAACCACGCGTTCGATTTGCCCCATCGCCCACCGGCTACCTCCACATCGGCGGTGCGCGCACCGCTTTGTTCAACTGGCTTTACGCTCGTCACACCGGCGGCACGTTCGTCTTGCGCATTGAGGATACCGATGCCGCGCGCAATTCGCAGGAAGCCGTGGACGTCATCCTCAACGGCCTGCGCTGGCTCGGCCTCGATTGGGATGAAGGCCCGCTAGTGGCACAGGCTTCTAGCCTGTGTGTTTCTGAAAAACAAAACGCAGACCAGAAACTCACAGGCAAGATGCCTGTGCCACTATCCAAAGGCGACCGCGGCCCGTATTTCCAATCGCAACGCAGCGACATTTACCAACGCCGCGTTCAAGAATTGCTTTCCAAAAATCTCGCTTACGAAAAGGAAGGTGCGATCCGTTTTCGCATGACGCGCGAGCCGATTCTCATTCCCGACCTCGTCGTCGGCGATGTGGTGCGCCCGCTCACCGACCGCGAGGAACTTGATCCCGACTGGGTGCTCGTCCGCAGCGACGGCCAGCCCGTGTTCCATTTCGTCAACGTCGTGGACGATTTGGAAATGGGCATCACGCACGTCATTCGCGGCGAAGATCATTTGAGCAACACCGCCAAGCACATCGCACTCTTCCGCGCGTTCGGCGTCGAGCCGCCCAAGTATGCGCACATCCCGCTCATCCTCAACGCCGACGGTTCCAAGATGAGCAAGCGCGATAAAGGCGCTTCCATGACCAGCTACCTGGACGACGGTTTTCTCGCCGAAGCCGTGAACAATTACCTCTGCCTCCTCGGCTGGTCGCCCAAGGACAATCTGGAAAAAATGCCGATGAAGGATGTCATCGAACGCTTCGACCTGCCGCAGATTCTCCGGCACAACGCCAAGTTCGATTACGAGAAACTCCTGTGGCTGCAAGGCGAATACTGCCGCGAACTCGCCGGCGACCGTTTTTACGAACTCGGCGTCCACGCCTTCGCCAAGGCCGGCGTGGATACCAATAAATTTGAAACGCACTACGTCAAAGCCGCGCTCGACACCTGCAAAGGCAAGATCAAGACCTTCAGCGAACTGCCGGCCTACGCGGGATTTTATTTCAAGGACGATTTTAATTATGACGCCGAGGCCGCGAAGAAAGCTTTTGTGCCCGAGAACAAACCGCGCGTGGAAAAACTCCGCGATGCGTTTGCGAAAGCCGACCCGTTCAATGCCGCCGCCGTGGAAGCCGCGCTGAAAACCACCGCCGCCGAACTCGGCGTGAAAGTGGGCGTGCTCGTGCATCCCGTGCGCCTCGCCTGCACCGGCAATCCCCACGGCCCGAGCCTGTATCATCTACTGGAAGTCTTCGGCAAAGCGAAGACGCTGGCGAGGATTGAGAAGGCGTTGGCCGCTATTGCTTGAAAAAGCATTTTGCGTTCGGTCCGCTTTCGGTTAATTTGCCACCAAGATGAGCACCGTTGTTGAAATTGAAAATGCCATCCGCCGTTTGTCGCCTGCTGAACGCGAACACCTGGCCGAAGATTTGCCGTCCATTCTCCCCGAACTCAACGGCGACTTGAAGTGGGAGAAGATCACGAACGATTCCCGTCCACGCCCCGCGCTTACGGCCTTGGGCGATGACATTGCCGCGCAGTTCAAAAAAAATCCCGCCGCGTTTTCCGAGATGCGCGATGCGGACTTTGACAAATAACCGTGAAGTCATTTGGGGCAGCGCAGTTTTGGGAAGCCTACCGGACGTTGCCGCCGGAAATCAAATCCGCCGCCCGCGCCGCTTACCAGAAGTTCGCCCAGAATTCCGCTCATCCCTCGCTTCGGTTGGAACGGTTGCGTTCCGACCCACGCTTTTGGTCAGTGCGCGTGACGCGTGACTACCGTGCCGTGGCGCAACGATTGGAAAATGATGTTTGGATTTGGGTGTGGATCGGCAGCCACAAAGAATTTGACCGGCAGTTCCAAGGATGAAATTGAAAATGAAAACCGTCCGCCTCGCCTGCACCGGCAATCCCCACGGCCCGAGCCTGTATCATTTGCTGGAAGTCCTCGGCAAAGCGAAGACGCTGGCGAGGATTGAGCGGGCGCTTGCTATCACTGGATAAATTCACCATCAATTTGCCGTGCCAACGATTTTAAGAATTAACGGCTACCAGTTTTATTTCTACGCCGAAGAAGGCAACGAACCGCCGCACATTCACGTTGCAAAAGGCGGCGATGATGCCAAATTCTGGTTGTCGCCCTCGCGGCTCGCGGTGAACCACGGATTCCGTCCGCACGACTTACGCGAGATTGCTGGCATCATTGAAGAAAACGAAGTGCAGATACAGGAGAAATGGAATGAGTTTTTCAGACCTTAAAATCAAGCGCCTCGAAGCGACCGCCGACACGTTGACGGTGGAGTTGATGGACGGCCGCGTGTTGTCCGTGCCGCTCGCGTATTATCCCACCCTGCTGCACGCGTCCGAAGTGGAACGAAAAAATTGCCATCCCATCGGCGCGGGCTACGGCATTGAATGGCCGGATTTGGATTATCATTTGAGCGTCGAAGGATTGATCCAAGGTTTGCCCGAAGCCCCTGGTTTGCGCCGCTCAAAAGTTGCAGCGTAAATGAGCCTCGCCTGCACCGGCAATCCCCACGGCCCGAGCCTGTATCATCTGCTGGAAGTCATCGGCAAAGCGAAGACGCTGGCGCGGATTGAGAAGGCGATGGGCAATACTGGGTTTAATTGAAAGTAAATATGCAGAACCTCGCCTTGCTACAAAGAGAAACTCTTGAGAAGCGGCATTACATTCGGAAGGCCGACCCGAAACAACGTTATTGGTTTGATTTTGCCTCAAGTAAACTCGCTTTTTATCAAAAACAGTTTGGTGAATCTTTTTCACTCATCATCGCTGGCGATGAAAACATCACAGACGATTATTACGCCATCCCATTTTCTGAAGTTGCGCACGTTTTTTCCGAACCATTTTTATCGGTGGATGAAAACGGCGCACGTCGCCGATGGGTTGGGTCAATTGATTATGACCGCCTAAAAGTAACCAGATTTCCGAACCGCATTGACGTAAAACAATTCAGGGGTTTACCACCTTCTCAAATTGAACAATCCATCAAGGCATCTATTGATGCCTCGTTTGAGGGTCGCACAAGAGATTCAATTGTTGCAGTCAGAGTTGATCAGTCTGTGTTTCGCCAAGCCGTAATGGAAAACTTCAATTTTGCCTGCGCATTGAGTGCGATTACAGAGCCAGAAATTCTTGTCGCAAGCCATATCATTCCTTGGAGCATCCGCAAAGAAACACGTTTAGATCCAAAGAATGGAATTTTGCTTTACTGCGGATTTGATTCGCTTTTCGACAAGGGTTTTATTTCTTTCGATGATAATTTGTGCGTCATTATCACACCCCTTTTAGATGCGTGCAGTGTGGGCTTAATAAAATTACTGAAAGAAATTGAAGGAAAAAGTTTAAGCAAACCACAGAATCATTCCATCAAGCCAGAATACTTACATTGGCATCGAAGCAATAAATTGTTGAAAGCTTAACACTGGCTCTCGCTCCGTGAATCCCAACGGGATTCCATCCATCAGCCCAGGGTTGCGCGGCACGCGCTACCCTGGGTCAACCGTCCCAAAACATTTTCAACCCTGAAAGGGTTGCATCCCCTCCCGCGCGAAACCGATTCAACCCTTTCAGGGTTGTGTTCCTTTCCCATCGTCCACCCAGCGTAGGCCGACTCCGTCGTCCAACGCTGGGCTGATTGCTGAAATCCCTTTGGGATTTTCAAACTTGGTTCGCCATGAATTCTTCCGTGCTGGGTTACGCAGCCAAAAAACTTGTTGGTTGTCCTCCCTCACCTGTTTCCTCTCCCCAAGGAGAGGACATCGCCTTGAACATTTTTTGTTTCGCCGATACGCCCGCGCCAATCCAGCCGCAGGTTCACGACCAGACGCTGGGAGCGTTTCTCCCTCTCCTTGGGGAGAGGGCGGGGTGAGGGAGGTCGTCACAACCAATTATTTCCAAATTTGCGCTTTGTGAATTCACCAGCCGAAGTGCTGGGCAAAGAAAAGACGTTGGTGAGGATTAAAAGGGCGATTACGGATTGGCCGTGATGAGAAATCCGCCGGGGTTTGCACTTGTCATTGGGGCGGCAATTTGTTTTCATGCGCGCCCGGTTGGTTGGCAGGATAGCTCAGTTGGTAGAGCAGAGGACTGAAAATCCTTGTGTCGCCGGTTCAATTCCGGCTCCTGCCACCACTTAATAA
Organism: Limisphaerales bacterium; assembly: GCA_043776855.1. GTDB lineage: Bacteria > Verrucomicrobiota > Verrucomicrobiia > Limisphaerales > UBA11358 > UBA11358. The sequence continues at coordinate 5,083 of JAYVQV010000028.1, forward strand.
AACCCCTGATTCGTCAGGGGTTTTACATTTTCCAATGCCGCCGCTTCCGGCGGCGACCAGTCACTTTCGCCGGTCTTATTTTCTCGCCAGCAGCAACGGCCAGATGCCCGAAGCAAAAAAAACGAGGCTGCACCCCGCGCAAAACCAGATCAGAAACGGCGACGGCAAATAGAACCACGCCCCCACCGCGCCCGCCGCCGACAGCGCCCCGCACAGCAGATAAAAGACGGCGTTCACGCGCGCGCCCTGGACGTGTTTTTGCAGGAGCGCCAGCAGCGCCTGCTCATTGCGAGTGAGTGACGCGGCGCAATTTTCCGAACACGTCATGCGCTGTGAAGCGGACGGCTGCGCGCAATCCGCGCACAACGCGCGTCCGCAGTAGGCGCACACGGCGACGGCTTCGGCCTGATGGGCGGTGCATTTCATCGTGCATCCAGTCTCACCGCGAATTGCGGAAACGCCAGTGAGAAAACTTCTTTTTCCGCGTGCGCGACTCCGGCAAGCTGGCCGCGTGACCATCGCCATCATCGGACTCGGCTACGTCGGCTTGCCGCTGTGCCTGCAATTTGCGCGCAGCGGCGTGCGAGTGCTCGGCCTCGACATTGACGCCAAAAAAGTTTCCGCGCTCAACGCCGGTCGCAGCTACATCCAACACATTCCCGCCGGAGAAATTCAAAAGCTCGTTCGCGCTGGAAAATTTTCGGCAACGACCGACTTCTCATTGATCGGAAGTAGCAGCCGAGGTGACGAGGCTCCAACTAAAAAAGGGGATAAATTTGAGCCTCCTCACGTCGGCTGCTACGCGGAAAAATTTGACGCCATCCTCATCTGCGTTCCCACGCCGTTGAAAAAAAATCGCGCGCCAGATCTGTCCTTCGTTCTCCAGACGGGCAAGAGCATCGCGAAACATCTGCAACGCGGGCAACTCGTCGTCCTTGAATCCACCACCTATCCCGGCACGACGGAGAATGAACTGCGCGCCGTGCTGGAACGCGGCTCCGGGCTGAAGGCTGGAAAAGATTTTTACCTCGCGTTCTCGCCGGAGCGTGAAGACCCCGGCAATCCGAAGAGCCAGGTCGCGGAGATTCCCAAGGTCATCGGCGGCTACACGCCCGCGTGCCTCACGGCGGCGGTGAAAGTTTATGCCCGCGCCATCCGCGTGCTGGTTCCCGTCGCGAACTGCCGCACGGCGGAGGCGGCGAAGCTGCTCGAAAATGTTTTTCGCAGCGTCAACATCGCGCTCGTCAACGAACTCAAGGGCGTTTATGCCGCGATGGACATTGATGTTTGGGATGTCATCGCCGCCGCACGGACGAAGCCGTTTGGGTTCATGCCGTTTTATCCCGGCCCCGGTCTCGGCGGACATTGCATCCCGATTGATCCGTTTTATCTCGCGTGGAAAGCGCGGCAGGTCGGGCAGGAAACGCGCTTCGTGGAACTCGCCGGCGAGATCAACCGCGCCATGCCGGAAAAAGTCGTTGCCCGGCTGGCGAAGGCGCTGGCCGCGCAAAAGAAAAAAATTTCCGGCGCAAAAATTCTTATCCTCGGCCTCGCTTACAAGGCCAACGTGGAGGACGACCGCGAATCGCCGAGCTACGCGCTGATGGACTTGCTCGCGGCGCGCGGCGCGAAAGTTTCCTGCCACGACCCGCACGTTCCTGTCATCAAGCCCACGCGCGAACATCCGCATTGGGCGGGGACGAAATCCGTGAAGTGGACGCGAAAAAACATTTCTTCATTCGATGCCGTGCTGATTTCCACGGCGCATGACGCGGTGGATTACGCGCAGCTTGCCGACTGGTCGCCGCTCATCGTGGACACGCGGAATGTAATGGCGGGAATCAAAACGGCGGCGGGAAAAATCTGGAAGGCTTAACGTATCAAGCTCAGCGACCCGGCGCACGCGACGCCACGATTGCCAACCATGGCGTTCGCTGCCGCGCTCCGAAATTCGGACCCGGCCAAACTTTTGGTGGTGTCTTAATTTGTAGGCGACGAGATGACGAGTCGTTTCCGCCCGCACTCCTTACGTCGTGCCCGACAGTTAAACCTGAATTCTAAAATGGACTAACCGCCAAGAGCGCAAAGAACGTAAAAGGCAGACCTTCGGGGTGGAAACGCCAGTGCCAAGAATTGTCCAGGCAACTTGTTACCCAAACGCATCCCAGTCTTTATGTTCTCTGCGTTCTTTGCGGTTCATTTCGGTTTTCGGGTTAGAATTCGGGCGCGAGATTTTTTGCGAGACTTGAAACTTCGGCGGTTTGCCTCTAGCTTTCGCCCCCTATGGAAAAAGTTGTCATCATCGGTTCCGGTCCCGCTGGCTGGACCGCCGCGCTCTACACGGCGCGCGCGCAGCTTGCGCCGCTCGTGCTTACGGGCAAACAACCGGGCGGCCTGCTCACCACGACGAGCATCGTGGAAAATTTTCCCGGCTTTCCCGAAGGCGTGGACGGTTATGAATTGATGACGCGGATGCAGAAGCAGGCGGAACGTTTTGGTGCGAAGACCAGCTTCGGTGTCGTCGAGGCGGTGGATTTTTCCAAACGCCCCTTCGCGCTCACCGTGGATGGCGAAAAAGTTGAAGCGGAAACCATCATCATCGCTACCGGCGCGAGCCACAAGCATCTTGGTGTGCCGGGCGAACACGAACTCGAAAACAAAGGCACCACCTACTGCGCGACGTGCGATGGCGCGCTGCCGATGTTTCGCAATCAGGCGCTCGTCGTCGTGGGCGGCGGCGACTCGGCGTGCGAAGAGGCGTCGTATCTCACGCGCTTTGCTTCGACAGTTTATCTGGTGCATCGGCGCGATTCGTTGCGCGCCTCGAAGATCATGGTGGACCGCACGCTGGCGAATCCGAAGATCAAACCCATCTGGGATTCCGCCGTGACGGAAGTGCTCGATGTGAAGCAGGACAAAGTTACCGGCGTGAAATTAAAAAATCTCAAGACCGGTGCGGAAAGTGAATTGCCGTGCGCGGGCGTCTTCATCGCCATCGGCCATGTTCCCACCACGGAAATTTTCAAAGGCGCGATCAACACGGATGAAAACGGTTTCATCGTTCCCAAGGAAGGCACGATGACGAATGTTCCCGGCGTCTTCGTGGCGGGTGATTGTGCTGACCACGTTTATCGTCAGGCCATCACGGCGGCGGGCGCGGGCTGCGCGGCGGCGATTGATGCGGAGCGATTCCTCGCGGCGGCAAATGCTTAACCAGTCTTTACAAATGGGCTGGGATGGATGGGGTGGGGTTGCTTGCGCTGCGAGCAAGCCGTCGCCGAGCGGAGCGTCCAACCCCGGCTTCCCTCGCCCCTCGGAGGGGAGAGGGATTGAGGGTGAGGGGTGGAAAACTTTTCGACGGCGTCCGCAAACGTCATGCGCTTCAGGCGCATCGTCACCCCTCACCCCGGCCCTCTCCCCTCGGAGGGGCGAGGGAGAAGACCGCCTGCTCCGCAGGCAGACGGAGTCGCCGCGCGACTCCGCCCACCAACCGGGACGATGAAAAAATATCTCCATGTCATCGGCATCGGGCTGCAAAACAATTTGCAGTATCGGATGAATTATTTTTCCCGCACGCTCTTCAGCTTCGTCCCGCTCTTCGCGATGGTCTCGCTCTGGCGCACGATTTATTCCAGCAACGACGGGGCAGGGGGCGGCAACGGTTTCACCGAGGCGCAGATGATCTGCTACTACCTTCTCGTCGCCGTGGTGGATGCGCTCACGGCCGTGACCGAGGACGACTGGCAGATCGCCACCGACATCCGCGAGGGCAACATCAGCCAGTTTCTCTTGAAGCCCGTGGATTATCTGTGGTATCGGCTCTGCCTGTTTTTTTCCGGGCGGCTGGCGTTCATCTCCGTGGCGTGTATTCCGCTGGCGTTTTTTCTATTCCACTTTCGCGGCTACCTGCTGCCGCCGGTGAGTCAGACGGCGCTGCTGGTTTTTCCTTTTTCCGTGCTGCTCACGGCGCTGCTGCAATTTTTCATCTCCTACGCGCTGGCGATGCTCGCGTTCTGGCTGCTGGAAATTTCCACGTTCATCTTCATCGTGTTCGCGTTTGAATACATCGCCAGCGGGCATCTGTTTCCGCTCGATGTGCTGCCGCCGCTGCTGCGGGAAATTCTTTTCTTCACCCCGTTTCCGTATCAGCTTTATTTCCCCATCGGCATCTACATGGGCAAGATTTCCGGTGACGCCCTGTGGCGCGGGCTGGCGATGCAAATTCTCTGGGTGATGCTGGCGTATGTTTTCGCCCGCTTCATGTGGTCGCGCGGGGTGAAGAAATATTCCGCGTTCGGCGGGTGACTTTCGCCGCCGGTGGCAAAGCCTGTCCGCATCCGTTTGGCGCAGGAAATTCACTTTACGCGCGGCGGTTGTTTGTTATCTTCACCGGCCTTTGTCCAGCGGGCAAAGGCAATTTTTATTTATGGCCAAACTTTTCATTGAAGATGTCGAATTGAAGGGCAAGCGCGTGCTCATCCGCGTGGATTTCAACGTGCCGCAGGACAAAGTCACCGGTGTCATCACCAACACCAAGCGCATCGAAGCCGCGTTGCCGACGATCCGCTACGCGCTGGATAAAGGCGCGTCGGTCGTGCTGATGAGCCATCTCGGCCGTCCCGATGGCAAGCGCATTGAAAAATTTTCCCTCAAGCCCATCGCCGCCGCGTTGGAAAAATTGCTCGGCCAGCCGGTGCAATTTCTGAATGACTGCGTCGGCGCGGAAGTCGAAGCCGCTTGCGCGCAGGCCAAACCGGGTGACGTGATTTTGCTGGAAAACCTCCGCTTCCACATCGAAGAAGAGGGCAAGGTGAAGCTCGAAGACGGCACGAAGCTCAAAGCCGATGCCGACAAGGTGAATGCCTTCCGCGCGAGCCTGACGAAGCTGGGTGATGTTTACATCAACGACGCGTTCGGCACGGCGCATCGCGATCACAGCTCGATGACCGGCGTGCAACTTCCCCAGCGCGCCTGCGGTTATTTGATGAAGAAGGAATTGGATGCGTTCGGCGCGGTGCTGGACAATCCGCAGCGTCCGTTGCTCGCCATCCTCGGCGGCTCGAAGGTCGCGGACAAGATTCAACTCATCAACAACCTGCTCGACAAGGCTGACGAAATTATCATCGGTGGCGGCATGGCCTACACGTTCCGCAAAGTTCAAGACAACATGGAGATTGGAAAATCGCTCTATGATGCGGAAGGCGCGAAGATTGTTCCTGAACTCCTCGCCAAGGCGAAAGCCAAGGGTAAGAAAGTTCATCTGCCGGTGGATTGGGTGACGGGCGATAAGTTCGGCCCCGACTCGAATGTTGGCAGCGCGACCCTCGCGAGCGGCATTCCCGCCGGCTGGGAAGGCATGGATGCTGGCCCGGAATCATCCAAGCAATTCGCGGCGGTCATCGCGCGCGCGCGGACGATCATCTGGAATGGTCCTCCTGGAGTTTTTGAATTTCCCGCGTTTGAAAAAGCCTCGAAGGCCATGGCGGATGCCATTGTTGCGGTGACGGCGACCGGTGCGACTACGGTGGTCGGCGGCGGCGACACGGCCACGGCGGCGAAGAAATTCGGCGCGGATAAGAAAGTTTCCCACACCTCGACCGGCGGCGGTGCGTCGCTGGAATTCCTCGAAGGCAAAGTGTTGCCCGGTGTGGCGGCGCTTTCGGACAAATAATGAAATCAGGAAAGCAGAAAGCTGAAATCAACATGACGCGCCGCGCAAAGTAAATTTCTGTTTTCTGCTTTCAACTTTCTGCTTTAATAAAAAATGAACAAAGAACGTAAATTAATCATTGCGGGCAACTGGAAGATGAACAAGACGGTCGCCGAGGCGCTCGCTTTGGTCGAAGACCTCAAGCGCGACCTCATGGGCGTGAAGGAAGTGGACATCGTCATCGCGCCGCCGTTCACCGCGTTGAGCGAAGTGTCCAAGGCGACGCTCGACTCGAACATCCGCCTCGCGGGACAGAACATGAGCGAGAATAATTTCGGCGCGTTCACCGGCGAAATTTGCGCGGGAATGTTGAAGGAATTTTCCGTGCGCTACGTCATTCTCGGCCATAGCGAACGCCGCCAGTTTCAAAAAGAATCTGACGCGCTCATCGCGAAGAAGGCGGCGGCGGCTTTCGCGGCCTCGCTCAAGCCCATCGTTTGCATCGGCGAAACGCTCGCTGAACGCGAAGGCAATCTGACCGAAAAAGTTTTGGAGACGCAGGTGCGCGGCAGCCTCGCTGGACTCACGAAAGAACAGATGGTTGAAACCGTTGTCGCTTACGAACCCGTCTGGGCCATCGGCACCGGCAAGACCGCCAGCACCCAGCAGGCGCAGGACGCCCATGCGTTTATCCGCAAGACCCTCGCGGCGATGTTCGACGACGCGACCGCTAAAAAAGTCCGCATCCAATACGGCGGCAGCGTGAAACCCGCCAACGCGAAAGAGTTGATGAGCCAGCCCGACGTGGATGGCGCGCTCGTCGGCGGTGCTTCGCTCGAAGCGAGAAGTTTTGCTGACATCATCAAAAATTCCATTTAACCTAATAACACTATGAATTTCTTTGCAGGACTTTTGACATTCGTGCTCATCATCAATTGTTTGATGCTGATCGGGCTGGTTTTGATTCAGTTGCCCAAGAAAGATGCGGGCGCTGGCCTCGCATTCGGCGCGGGCGCGGCGGACGCGCTCTTCGGCGCGGGTTCCGGCAACGCGCTGACGATGATTACCAAGTGGGCGACGGTGTCGTTCCTCGTGATCTGCCTTGCGCTCGGCATGATGATGGAGTCCATCAACGGCAAGGGCGACGCTAGCGTCTTCGCCAAACAACTGATGCAAAAGCAATCGCAAGTTCCCGCCGCTGCGCCTGCGCCGGCAGCGTCCACCACCACGCCGACCGCAATTCCAGCGGCGGCGGCTGCGGTGGTGTCCACGAACGCAGCGAAGTAAAAAATATTCAATCAAACGCCCGCTGGATTTTCCAGCGGGCGTTTTCTGTTTGGAGGGCAAGCGCCGCGCTCCGAAAATTAAGCCCGAATTCCGTAGTGCAATTATTGAGTGGGGGTGGAACCGGCTTCCAGCCGGTTGTTTCCGGCATCCTGCCGGAAACCGTCGGCACGGCCACGCCCCGCAGGAACGTGAACGGCGGCTGACGATTCCCGCCGCG
>JAYVQV010000029.1:0-3109 GCA_043776855.1 Limisphaerales bacterium
AGGCGGGACGCCTGTGCTACAAAGGCGGCGAAGCCGCCGCCCAAAGTAGCGCAGGCGTCCCGCCTGCTGCTGGGTTAAGGACAGTGTCAAGATGCACCCAGGGCGAACCAGCGCTGCGCCTTGTGAGACCAGCCGCAATACGGTTTGAGGAAGAGACGGATTTTCATTTCAACTTTGCCAAACCTTCAACAATTTTCGCGGATGAATCACGCTGACCTCGGCGATGTGCCGTTCGCGACAGACACGCGTCAGTTCATCCGCTTCGATGTTCAGCAAATGTTTGTCCGACGAAATCAGAATTGGAATTCCCGCCAGCCCGGTCTCGGCCACGATCAGTCCATCGTTCAATTCCGTTTCCGGCAGCAATCTCAATTCATGCAGACGCCGCGCGAATTGCTCCGTGATGCCGTGACCGACGGCGACCAAATCGAATGGAGCGATTTCCCATGCGCGAAGATTTTGCAACGCAGCCAGCGCAAGTTTTTGCTCCTCACCACGTTTGCGAAGCGCGGCAAAAGTCAGTTCTTGAACGACGGTCGGCGGCAGATGCAGCGTGAAACTTTTTTCCTTGGCGACTTCGAGAAAAGTCAGCGCAAAATCCTTTTTCTCCGCGAGGTCGAACAGCAGGTTGCTATCGGCGGCCAGTCGTTTCTTTTGCGCCGCCATAAATCAGTTGCATTCCCTTTTTGAAAAGTGATTCGCGCTCGGCTTCGGACAGGCGGTTGGCTTCCGACCGCACACGCGCGGCGGTTTCGCTTCCCTTCGTCGACGCGGGATAATCAAAATTGCGCCGCTGACTGGTTTTTTTCATGCGTGGGCAATTTAATCTAGCAGTAGAAAATTGTCGAACCCATTTCCGCCGCGCTCGTCGTGCCAGCGCATCGCTTTGTGACACCAGTCGCAATACGGTTTGAGGAAGAGACGGATTTTCACGAATCAAAGCTGATCGCAAAATTCCTCGACTGTGATTCCCGCCGTGCGGATCAAACTGCGAAGCGTGCCGCGCGCGATTTCCTTGTGGTCGGGAATGGAAAGTGTCGCCATCTCGCCGTCTTTGACCATGATGATGTGGCTGCCGCGTTGACGCGCCACCTGCCAGCCGAGATTTTCAAATGCGCGAACCGTCTTGCGCCCGCTGATGACCGGAAGCGATGGCATCAGACCAGAACTTCAACTTGTTGCGTTTCGACCGTGAGCGGCAGGCCGCGTTCCGCGCGCACTTCGAGGCAGAGCGCGATGGCCTCTTTGATATTTTTCAACGCCTGCGGTTTGGTTTTGCCCTGGCTTACGCAGCCGGGAATCGCCGGACATTCGGCAATCCAAACGCCGTCCTCGTCGCGGTCAAGCGTCACTGAAAGTTTCATAATCAACGTGTAACCGATGCGGGAACAATTTTCAAGCGCGCATCGCTTTGTGACACCAGCCGCAATACCGTTTGAGAAAAAAACGAATATTTCGCGGAGATGAATTCATCAGGAATCAATCATTTGCCGCAACTTTTGGAATCTGAACTCCATACTTAACCAAAATGTCTATGACGTTACTTTCCGAATCTGTTCCATGCCCAGCCATAACAATTTCAATCTGCTGTATGAAAAAATCGAGGTTGTTCATGTAAACTCCATTCAGATTTTGCCGCTCCATTTCATGTGAAAGATCAGCCATGTTATATGCGAGCGTAGCTATCTTTTTGTATGCTTCATCCGGTATTAAACCCGCGTTGATAACCGAATTCTTTTGAAGCAATTTTTTAATGTAAGTCTGTCCTGCTCGAATGGGGTCAGAGCGTAATGCCAAATATCCAACAAGAAATTTGAGAATTATCCAGCCAACCCAACTCAAAACAAGGCATGCAATGACGTAAAATAATATCATGCTCGCCTCATCTTACAGTTAGCTTCCAATCTGCCTCTTGTAATCTTCCGGCGAGAGCAGCGCGTTGAGTTCCGCCGCGTTGCTCAATTTGATTTTGTAAAACCAGCCGTCGCTGTCCGGCTTGCTGTTCACGAGCGCGGGATTGTCCACCACGGCGTTGTTGACCTCGGTGATTTCGCCGCTGACGGGCGAATAAATGTCGCTCGCGGTCTTCACGGATTCCACCACGGCGCACGCTTCGCCCGCCTTGACCGTGCGCCCGACGGCGGGCAGTTCCACGAACACGATGTCGGTCAACTCGGCCTGCGCGTGGTCGGTGATGCCGATGGTCGCGGTGTCGCCGCTGACGCGGACCCATTCGTGTGATTTGGCGTATTTGAGATCGGAAGGAACGTTGCTCATAAATTTTTAATCTGAAACTTGTCCGCAGATTACGCCGATGGCGCAGATTCTCAAGCCAACAAAAATAAAATGTCGCGCGAAGCTCGCGAAGGCGGCGAAGGAAGAATCTTTACCTTCGTTTTTCTTCGCATCCTTCGCGCGACTCACTTCTTTTCTATCTGCGTAAGTCGGCGGAATCTGCGGATTAACTCTTCTTGTAAATGGGTTTCTTCACGATGACGGCGGCGAAGCGTTTGCCGCGAATCTCGATCTCAATCTTCGTATCGGCCTTGGCGAATTCCGGCGGGACATAACCCATGCCGATGCCCAGATTCAGCGAAGGACTTTGTGTGCCGCTGGTGACGATGCCGCAGGCGGGTAGTGGCACAGGCATCTTACCTGTGAGTTCATTTCCCGAAACACACAGGCTAGAAGCCTGTGCCACTATCGGATAATGCGGACGCGGCGGCGCGGATTTATCGGTCATCTTGAACGCGACCAATTTCTTCTTCGTGCCGCTGGCTTTTTGTTCGGCGAGAACGGCGCGGCCATTGAATTCTCCTTTGTCCAGCGAGACGAAGAAGCCGACGCCCGCTTCGATGGGCGTGGTCTGTTCGTCAAGTTCGTGGCCGTAAAGCGGGTAGCAAACTTCCGTGCGCAGCGTATCGCGCGCACCGAGGCCGGCGGGTTTCAGGCCGAACGGCTGGCCGACGGCGAGCAGACGATTCCAGACGGCTTCAATCTTTTCATTGGGCGCGACGATTTCAAATCCATCCTCGCCGGTGTAACCGGTGCGGCTGACGTAAATCGTGACGTAGTCGAAAATGAAAATCGCAATCTGATTTTTGACGAG
>JAYVQV010000030.1:0-3097 GCA_043776855.1 Limisphaerales bacterium
CCCGGCGCGGGGAGGTAAGTGCGCGGCTTGCTCATGTCCGCGAGCCAGACTTTTTTACCGCGCTTCAACTCAAACTTGGTGGACTTGTATTCCAGTTCACCATCGCCGGACTGCACCCAAAACAAATGCGCGCCCGGCTTTTCAAAGCGTTCATGCCGGTCCACCTGCGTGACGCGCCGCGAGCCGATGGAAAATAAATGCCACAGCAGCCGGCGCGCAACCGGCGACGGGTCAACAAAAAGCAGATTGTCGGCGGAGGTGTTCGCTTCAGGCATCACCAAATTGTTAGCAGAAATCTCCATGTCATGTCCAATGCTGACAAATCATTCTCATCGTTATGGGCGTCTCTTGACCCGGTTGTGCTTCGCGCTGGATTCCACTCCCTCGCCTCCTCGGAGGAGGAGCAGCGACAGCGGCTATGGACCGGGGAGAGGAGGCCAATGGTTTGTGAAATTAAAATCCCCTCTCCCCAGCCCTCTCCCCAGCCCTCTCCCCGCTCGTGCCTCGCGGGGCGAGGGAGCCAGACCGCAACCGGGTCAAGCTGCACCCCATCGTCATCCTCAAACTTGATCCATGAGCATGAGGACGCGGATGATTGGAAATCTTTGCCATCAAAGTTTCAAATTGTTTTGGCCGGCCACGAATAGCTGCCGGGCTTGATGGTCAGCAAAAATTTTTCATCACCCTCCACCGCGAGCATCGCCACGCCTGGCGCCAGTTCGCGCACGACTTCCAGCCGCGCCCAGTCCATGCGCCGCACGAGTTCCGCCGCCGTCGCGCCCCCCTCGGCGAACACGCGCGAAATTTTTGACCGGCGCAAAACTTTCTCGGCCACGCGCACGACGTGGTTGGACAAACGCCCCGCCACGTCCGCATCGCGCACCTGCGGCAGGCCGACATTCAAGATCACGCGCGGCTGCGCGGCGAGCGCCGCCACCACGCGCTGCGTCACCGCCTCTACTGCCGCCGAGGAAAACGTCGCGCCCCACGCGAGTTCCTGCGGCAGCGAAACCACCGGCGTCTTCTCGCGCCGCGCCGCCGCCACAAATTTCCGCGCCGCCTGCGTGGAAGTGCCGACGATGAAGAATTCCGTAGTGGCACAGGCTTCTAGCCTGTGTGTTTCTTTTTTCTTCAATTTTGTTTTTGATGAACTCACCGGCCAGATGCCTGTGCCACTACCAAGCAGCGCATTAAAAAATTCCGCCCCGCCCGCCGGCAGCATCTTTTCATCACAACTCGCCGTCCAGTTCTGCAAATCCGCCGTGGACTCCACATCGCCGACGACAATCGTCCCGTCAGCGAGCGCGCGGTCACCGTTCGCCACGCGCATCGCAAACGTCTCCGGCACTTTCACCAGCCGTAACACCTGCGATGACCGTCGCGGAAAATGCGGATCGCGTGCGAATTCCGTTTTGTGCAGCGGCTTGCCGTAGAGAAAATATTCGCCGCCCTTGATGGTGCGCCCGAGTGACGGATTCGCCGGCAGCAACAGCGCGCGGTTCAACTTTAACTGCTGCATCACCGCCTCGACTTCCGCCGTGACCTGGCCGCGCAAAACCGAATCTACTTTTTTGTAAATCCATTTTGCGCCCGCCGCGCGGAGCATCTTCGCCGCTGCCGCCGCGCGTTTCGCGGCCTCCGCCGGTTCGCACGCGCGCGAGTCCGTGTCCACGCACACCAAATCCGCCGCGCCCGGCTTGCCGCTGCGGACGATCTCCGCGCGCAAACCATGCCGCCACCCGATCGCGCCGAGTTCCGCCGCGCCGGTCAAATCGTCTGCGATGACGCCGATCATAAATTATTTAACCGCAAAGAACGCAAAGAGCGGAGAGAAAAAAAGTGGCACAGGCATCTTGCCTGTGTGTTTCTTAAACGAAACTTTCAGCAAGGAACTCACAGGCAAGATGCCTGTGCCACTGCCGCCGCCCACCGCAATTGTTTTCAAAGCAATCATCCTGAAAATTCTTTGCGCTCTTTGCGTTCTCTGCGGTTAAAAAGTTTTGCGGTTCGCCGCGAGTTGGGCTGCGACTGCGATGGCCGAGAAAAGGCTCGTCGCATCCGCCTTGCCCTGCCACGCGATGTCGAACGCCGTGCCGTGGTCCACCGACGTGCGGATGATCGGCAGACCCAGCGTGATGTTCACGCCCGTATCAAACGCCAGCATCTTAAATGGAATGTGCCCCTGATCGTGGTAGAGCGTCACGATAGCGTCGTATTTTTTCCGCTGGCCGGTGGTGAACACCGCATCCGGCACGAGCGGGCCGACTACATTTAATTTTTTCTTCCGCGCCTGCTTGACGGCCGGCTCGACGAAAATTTCCTCCTCACGATTTCCAAAAAGTCCGTGCTCGCCCGCGTGCGGATTCAAACCACACACGCCGATGCGCGGTTCACGCCGCAACATCAGCCGCATCGTCGCCGCCGTGAGTTCGATGACATTCAGCACGCGCTCGACGGAAAGTTTTCCCGGCACCGCGTGGTAGCCAATGTGCGTGGTGCACATGGACACGGTGATTTTGTCCGAATAGAGCATCATGCAACTGCGTTTCGCGTTGGTGAGCGCGGTGAAAATTTCCGTGTGGCCGGGATGCTTCACGCCGGAAAGATTCAGCGACTCCTTGTGAATCGGCGCGGTGACGACACCGTGAATTTTCCCCGCGAGCGCCGCCTGAATCGCGCGCTCGATGTAAATGTAGCCCGCGCGTCCGCACGCAGCGGAGACTTGGCCGGGCTTGATTTTGAGGGCGTCAATCGCGCCGCAGTCCACGAGGAGCGGTTCGGTAACGGCAGAAAGTTTCGCAAACTCATCAGGCGTTACGACGTGGCAGCCCAAAGTAGGGCGGGCGTCTCGCCTGCCCGACGAGCGCGTCAGCGCGAGCAGTTGCGCGTCGCGTCGCTCCGCGCGGGCAGGCGGGACGCCTACCCTACTTTGCAGCACGCGTCTCACCACGCCCGCATCCCCAAACAAAACCGGCACGCACATTTTCAGCACGCCCGGCTCGCGCAACGCGCGCAGGCAAAGCTCCGGGCCGATGCCCGCCGGATCACCCATCGTCAGACCAAGAATTGGCAGCACAGTTTTCATTTTTTTCTTAAC
>JAYVQV010000031.1:0-3095 GCA_043776855.1 Limisphaerales bacterium
TGAACTCTGAACGGTCGCACAGACAGGTGAACACCCCTTTGTTACCGTGCGCCTCGCAATGCTCGACAATTTTGATTCCGGCGGCACACTCCGACCGCACAGCAAACGCGTAGTCTTGCAGAAAATCCAGATGGCTCATCGCCAACGCAAGCTCCTTCATTTCTACATCCGTCCATTTTTTCCCGGAAACACCTTCCCAGATCGGTTGCATGGCAAAACGAAACCAACCCATCCGAAAAGATTGGGCAATATAAATCGGCTCCGCGTGAATTGATTCAGCCAGGCGAAAAATAAGTTTGATGTCGGCGAGCGCTTCCGCCGGATGACCTGAATCAAGTTCCGCATTTGCGCGCAAACCCAGAACCAGTGAACAGTTTTTCAAGTTGTCGTAGTGCGGCAAAAGAATTTCAGCCGGGATCGCTGCGTCATAACCCAGCGGAAATCTTGCCAGCGGTCTCGCTGCCGCCGCGCGCAATTCCGCCAGCGCCGCGTCAAACTTGCTCAACGCCAGCAACACGTCGGCGGCGGGCGTTTGCGGCTGCGCGGTCGTTGGAAAATCATTCGTCGCCAGCGCCTCGACTTCGATGACCTCATTGGTGTCATCGGGATTGAAGGAATTGGTTTTCATCCAAGATTGAAATTCTTCAGGCGTTCCCGGCGGCACCCCCAGCACTCTTCCAATGGATCGGTTGGTCACAAACATCGTGCGGAAATAATTTTGCCACGCCGCCAAGTCGGTAGCCTGGCCCAACTGCCAGCTTGGCGGTCGCGGTGGCGCAAGCTGGTTGGTGCGAAACAAATTCAAGTCCAGCCGCCGCACGATGTTCGTGTCTTCCTGCGGCAGCTTGTGGCCATTGGTGTCCAGCAGCCAGTTCCAGGTCGTCATCACCACTGGTGCGAATGCAAAGTTCTGGTCGTCCGGCACCGGCGGCGGGATGTAGGCGGCGAAGTCCAGTTTCTCGCCGTGCGATTCCAGTTCGTGTTTGTAATTTTCCCACGCCCGGTGGCCGCGCCAGTTTTCCGCCGCGTAAAAAACCGGGATGAGCGCGAGAAAAATTCCGAAGGCGAGCAGCAGCCGTTTCAAAATTTTCCAGCGGAAGAACCAGCGAAAGAACCAGCGGGAAAATCCGCGCACCGCCGCGAACGCCAGCAGCAACAGGAAGACGCCGATGAGGAGGCCGTGGAAATAAATTCCGTAGCGTTGCACCGACTGGGTCAGGTCGTATTCCGGCAGGCTGACCGTTTCGCCTTGGAACGGAAACAGCATCGCCAGCGGCACGGCGACGAGCGCCGAGAGAATGGCAATCCACTTGCAAGCGCGGGCGCGGGGAATCATGCGGCCTCAATCTGCACGGTGGCGCGAACTTTGCAAGCGGGGGGATTTTGGAGCGCCGAGCACCAGCTCGGCGAGATTCAAATCTTTCTCAACGCGCCGAGCGGGTGCTCGGCGCTCCGGCTCCGCTCAAATCACCGTCCCGTGCGGAATCACGCCGCCCTTGGGGATGATGACGATGCCGTCGCGGATGAAGTAGAGCGGGTGGTCGGTGTTCTCCGGTTTGCCAGCGGGCGAAATCGTCACGTTGTTTCCAATGCGCGCATTCTTGTCAAGGATCGCGTTCTCGATGCGGCAATTCTCGCCTACGCCCACGCGCGGAATGCCTTCCCGCTCGTGCTGCGCGATGGAGTCCTGCGCCTCGTAGAAATCGCTGCCCAGCACGATGGTGCGGTTCAATTCCGTGCCGGAGCCGATCAGCGTGCGCAGGCCGACGATGCTGCGGTTGATCTTCGCGCGGTTGATGATGCAGCCGTCGGAAATGACGGCGTGATCAATCTGCGCGCCGTTGATCTTGGAGCCGGGCAGATAGCGCGGGCGGGAAAAAATCGGCGCGCTCATGTCGAAGAAATTAAAACGCGGCAGCTCGCTCACGAGATCGAGATTCGCCTCGAAGAACGAGCGAATGGTTCCGATGTCCTCCCAGTAGCCTTGATAGACATAGCTGAAAACGCGGCGCGTGGTGATGGCGTGCGGAATGATGTGCTTGCCGAAATCCGAGAGCGGATTGTCCAGCAGTTCCGTCACGACCTTGCGGTTAAAAACGTAGATGCCCATCGAGGCGAGAAACGAATCGCCTTCGCGGTGGACGTTCAGATTTTTTTCCATCGCCGGCGTAAGCTTGAGCGAATCGAGGATGGCGTCCTCCTGCGGCTTTTCCACGAAACGCGTGATGCGGTTTGAGTCGTCAATCTGCATGATGCCGAGCGATTTTGCATCTGCGCGTCCCACGGGAATCGTGGCGATGGTGATTTCTGCACCGGTGACCAGATGCTGCGTGACGACTTCCTCGAAGTTCATCCGATACAATTGGTCGCCGGAAAGAATCACGAGCTGGTCGAAATCGTGATTCATGAAGTGCATCAGATTTTTCCGCACCGCATCCGCCGTGCCTTCATACCAGGACGTGTTCGTGAACGTCTGCTGCGCCGCGAGAATTTCCACGAAGCCGCTGGAGAAATGGTCAAACTTGTAAGTGCGCGAGATGTGGCCGTGCAGCGACGTGGAATTGAACTGCGTCAAAACGTAGATGCGACGGAAGCCGGAGTTGATGCAGTTCGAGATGGGAATGTCCACGAGGCGATACTTGCCCGCCAGCGGCACGGCGGGTTTCGCGCGATCCTTCGTCAGCGGAAACAGGCGCGAGCCTTGTCCACCGCCCATGATGACACAAAGAACTTTGCTGGTGTTCGCCGTCTGCCGTCCAGTATGTGATGCCATAAATGTAGATGTTTGAATTTTTCCGAAGGACAGAAAAACTTTAACGCCGATACCCTACGCGAAGCAAGCTGTCGTTCCAGTTTTGTGAAACTATTTTTGGGGATGCGCCGAACCACGGTGGCGTCAGCAATCTTGGCTGACGTAGAACCGGGCTTCCAGCCCGGCGGGAAAAACGCCAGATAAAAGAAAAGGTCAGACTAATTTGGAGACTGTCGGCGGCTGAAAATTATTTCCGGGCGGCTGGAAGCCGCCCTCTACGGCAGGCAGAGATGCCTGCCGCTACAAACTCAAAACGGATTCACACCGTAGCGCACCCAGTAGG
>JAYVQV010000032.1:0-3089 GCA_043776855.1 Limisphaerales bacterium
GGCGCTTTTAGTTTTAGCGGCTCGCGAGGACGCTCGCCCCACCAGTTTTCCCAACTGACCCTCACCCATTCAACTCACGTTGCCGATTTTCTCCGCGAGATCTTCCACCGTCCAGTTCGCCCGCGACGACTGCAATTCATCCGCCGCCGCGCCGTGCTGCCAGACGGCGTAGCGCAAAACGCGTTCCACGGATGATTGCAATGCTGGTTGCGCAAGCAGTCCGGCGATAAATCCGGCGAGCAGATCACCGCTGCCGCCTTGCGCCAGATGCGGATTGCCGGAAGGATTCACGAAAATTTCCCCGTCCGCGCGACCGATCAAAGTTTGATGTCCCTTCAAAACAATCCACGCGCCGCCATATTTTTTGGAAAGCTCGCGCACCGCCGTCACGCGCTGCGACTGGATTTTTTGCACCGGCCAGTTGAGCATCCGCGCGGCCTCACCCGGATGCGGTGTCAGCACGCGGACATATTTTTTCAGGAACGGTTCGGCAGAAAGCAAATCCAGCGCGCTCGCATCCACGATGAGCGGATGCTCAAAATCACGCCACCAATGGCGCAGCGTGTGGCGGAGTTCGGCCGGCACATCGCGCCCGGCCAGCCCCGGCCCGACGAGCAGTGCGTCGAACCCGGCGGACATTTTCTTCACGTCCGTTTGCCAGAGATTTACCATCGCGGACTGCAACTGCGCGGCAATGGGATAATAAACATTTTCCTGCGTGAACACCGTGACCAGTCCCGGCTGCGCGCGTTGCGCCCCGCGCGCCGCCAGCACTGCCGCGCCGTGAAAGCCCAGACTGCCCGCGATGATGGCGACGTGGCCGAACGAACCTTTGTGCGCCGCGACATTTCGCGGCGGCGGAAAATTTTTGAAGTCACCCGGCAACGTCCAGTTCAAATCCGATTTCAGCGCGCAAGAAATCAAACCCACGTCATCCGCGACTTCCAGCCGCCCGACGAACGGCCAGGCTGTCGCCGTGAGCATCCCGGTTTTCGGTGCGCCGACGGTGAGCGTGACGGCGGCTTCAATACAAATGCCCTCCCGCGCTGCGGGATCGCTCGTGTCCACGTTCAGGCCGGAGGGAACATCCACGGCGAGCACAGGAATTTTCGCCGCGTTGACGGCGGAAATAATTTTCTGCCACGGCTCGGCAAGTGGACGATTCAAACCGATGCCGAAGATGCCGTCCACGATGAGCGCTGGTTGATCGCGCAACGCCGCTTCCAGCAAAGGCAAATCGGTTTCCGGTTCGCGCAATTCAAGCAGTTGGATTTTTCGCCCAGCGAGAAATTCCTGCGCCGCGCGGACGTCATCGCCGTTGTGGCCCTTGCCGGCGAGCAGAAGAATCGTATCGCCGTCGAGTGTGAGTGAATGCGCCTGTTGCGCGACCGCCGCGCCCACGCGCCGGATGACCGCCGCCTCGGTCTGGCCGGATTCCCAAGTGGCGCGTTCCCATTCGCGCATCTGCGCGGTGCTGATGACGGGGACTGGCATGGCGCGGAGCGTGGCAGAAATTTTTTTACCGCGAAAGCGGAAATCAGAAGCGACCTTGTAAAGTAGGTTTACAAATGATAGAACAGATTGTCGCAGTAAAATTCGGGCAATTTTGAAATGCAAACAAATATGAAAGCCAGCTTCCAATATATCAGACTCCGTTTTTTTGCCTTATGCACGGCGCTATTATCCATTGCTGCTCCCGTTCAGGGCACGGTCGTGGGGTGGGGCACTAATTCATTTGGTTCACTTTCGATTCCGGCGGGTCTGGTTGGTGCAAAAACTGTTGCGGCTGGTGATTATCACGGATTAGCGATCACCATTTCAAATCGAGTAGTTGCTTGGGGTGCAAATGATCTTGGGCAAATCAATGTTCCTGCTTCTTTGACCAATGTAATTGGTGTGGCTGCCGGCAGGGCCCACAGCCTCGCGTTGAAGGCCAGCGGAACACTTGTTGGCTGGGGTGTAACCAGTAATAATTACAACCCAAACCCCAACTTTAATTATTATTTTGGCCAGTCGGACATTCCGACCGATGCCACTAATATTACCAAAATCAGTGCTGGCGAATATCACTATTTAACTTTGCGAAACGACGGAACCGTGTGCGCATGGGGTTACAATTTTTACGGCCAAACAAATGTGCCAACGGGACTTTCAAATATCGTTGACGTTGCTGCTGGAGGGTATTTCAGTCTTGCACTTAAAAATGACGGAACTGTTGTAGCTTGGGGCGATGATTACTACGGCCAAACTGAAGTGCCGATGAATTTGTCAAACGTGGTGGCAGTGGCTGCTGGGGGCATCCATGCCTTGGCACTGAAATCTGACGGTTCAGTAGTCGGCTGGGGAGCGCATGGGTTGTTCGATTATACCTATGATTTTGGCCAAGCTGATCCGCCGAGCAATTTGACAAATGCCGTGTCAATTGAAGCTGGCTTCTTTCACAGTCTGGCTGTTTTAAATAACGGAACGGTCAGGCAGTGGGGTGATACAAGCCTTGGCCAGTCAAATCCGCCGATTGGTTTGACGAATGTTCTGGCAGTAGCCGGGGGATTCGCTCACAGCTATGCGTTAATCTTTGATGCCCCGCCGCAAATCATCATTCAGCCGACGAACGTGGTGAGCGTGACGAACAAGGCGGTGAGTTTTGTGGTGCAGGCGGCGGGGACGCTGCCGCTGCGGGCGACGTGGTATCGGTCAAGCACAACGAACGCGATCCTTGGGGCGGTGACGTTCTCGAACGCGACGATTACAGCAAGTTTTAGCGGCGGGAGTGTGGTGGGGACGATGACGAATTTGGCTAACCCGCAGTTTACGTTGAACCTGTTGGCGAGCTATGTGACGACGACGAACGCGGTAAATTACTATGTGGTGGTGACGAATCTGGCGGGATCTGTGACCAGCAGCGTGGCGAGTTTGACGGTATTATTGCCGCCGAAGATTACGAGCCAGCCGGTGGGCGTGGCGACAAACGAAGGAGCGACCGTGGTGTTCAACGCAGGCGTAACCGGCAGCCAGCCGATTAACTATCAGTGGTATTTGAATGGCAAC
This sequence comes from Limisphaerales bacterium, assembly GCA_043776855.1. GTDB lineage: Bacteria > Verrucomicrobiota > Verrucomicrobiia > Limisphaerales > UBA11358 > UBA11358. Next base: position 3,049 of record JAYVQV010000032.1, read on the forward strand.
CCGCTCGCCTTGCTGGGCCAGACGAATCGGCTGCAGCTTGA
>JAYVQV010000033.1:0-3084 GCA_043776855.1 Limisphaerales bacterium
CGAACGCACGAAGGCCAACCGAATGATGTTTGGTTTTCGTCCGCCCGGGCGGGTCGCGCGGGCGCGACCCGCTGCGCCCGAGGCGGGCGCGCTCCCCAAGTCAACGGCCTGGATTCGGTTAAGAGCGTGTTTGAAAATGGCGACGCCCAAAATCATCGTCATCCTCATCCATCCTTCCCGAAGAATTTGACGATGAGGATGAGGATGAGGATGAGAATGATTCGTTGGCCGCTGATTTTTAACCCGCTCTAAATCTTTGGCTGGACATTTCCGCCCGGCCTTTACTTTCGCGCCCGGCTGGCGCATTTTTCCGGCGCATGAATTTCATCGTCATCGTTTTGCTCGCGGCAGGATTGGCCGCCACGCGTTGCGCCGCCGCCGGGTGGCCGGCCTTCTCCGTGTTCGAGGGCAACGTGGTGTGCGTCCGCGCCGAGCCGTTGGCGGAAACGTGGCTGGCGCAGGCGCGCCAGTTTCAAACGACCAATCGCAGCGCGGGCATGATTTTGGATTTGCGCTTCGCCAACGGCGACACGGCGGCGCTGGACGCGGCGGTGAAAGATTTTTCCACCAAAAAAATCCCGCTGATGATCTTGGTGAACGGCCAGACGCGCGGCGCGGCGGCGGAACTCGCGTCGCGATTGCGCGCAGCCAAGGTGGGGATGGTCATCGGCGGCACGAATTCACCGGCTGGTCTGGAGCCGGACCTCGCCGTGGCCGTGGGCGCGGACGAGGAGAAAATTTATTTTGCCAATCCGTTTGCCGTGACGATGACGAACAATCCGGCCGCGTTGTCCGCCAAAAATGATCTGCGCGCGTTTGTGGATCACATGACGGAAGCGGAACTGGTGCGCCGCAAAATCAAGGACGGCGAGGACGAGAGCGAAGATCTCGCCACGCCGCGCCCCGGTCCGGCGCAACCGGTCGTCCGCGACCCGGTGCTGGCGCGCGCGCTGGATTTGCTGAAGGCGCTGGCGGTTCTGAAAAAATAAGGGAGCGGGCGTCGCGCTGGCCCGGCTCGTGTTCGCAGTGGGTGCATCTTGCCACTGTTGCTGTCTGGCTCCCTCGCCCCGCGAGGCACGAGCGGGGCGAGGGTTGGGGAGAGGGGAATCTAATTTTCAAACCAAGCCCCACCTCTCCCCGGCCCTCTCCTCCATCCGATGGAGGAGAGGGAGCAAACAAGCACAGTGTCAAGCTGCACCCTGTTCGCAGTGGTTTCAGATTGACGATTGGCGCGCGGCCTTCCACCTTTAGCCGCTCGGTTCTTTTTAATGAAGACGATTCTTTTTCTCTGCACGGGCAATGTTTGCCGCAGTCCGATGGCGGAAGGGCTTTTCCGCCACGCCGTCAAAGGGCGCGGTGAACTCCGCATTGTTTCCGCCGGCCTCGGCGCGGTGGACGGCCACCCGCCCACGCATCATTCCGTCACGGCGATGAAGGAGATCGGCATTGATATTTCCCGCCAGCAAAGCAACGCGCTCACGACGGAGATGGTGCGCTCGGCGGACTTGATTCTCGGCATGACCCACAGCCATGTGGACACGGTGATGCTGCTGTATCCGCGGGCGGCGGAAAAAACTTTTTTGCTGCGCGAATTCGACGATACGCTCGAGCCTTATGAAAAAGACATCAGCGACCCCATCGGCAGCGGTTATGAAACCTACGTCGAGTGCCGCGACCAGATTGAGCAAGGCATCGTCACACTTTTGAAATTTATGGAACAACACAATTTTATTTCCAAGACGCAAAACGAAACTTCGGCGCAGCCGGTGAAATTCGCCCTCGGCGCGGACCACGGCGGCTTTGAACTCAAGGAAGCGCTCAAGGCCGTCCTGCGCGAACGCGGTCTTTCCTTTTTGGATTTCGGCGCCAAGACCAATGACCCGGCGGATGATTATCCCGATTTCGCGAAGCCCGCCGCGATGGCCGTGGGCGATGGTCGCGCGGAACTTGGCCTGCTCGTCTGCACCAGTGGCGTGGGCATCTGCATCACCGCCAACAAGGTCGCCGGCGTCCGCGCGGGCGTGGCCGACGATGTGGAAACCGCCGTTACCATGCGTCATCACAACGACGTGAACGTGCTGTGCTTGAGCGGAAAAAAACTTTCGCTCGATGCCGCCAAGAAAATTCTCGACGCGTTCATCACCGCGAAATTTGAAGGCGGACGCCACGAGCGTCGCGTGTTGAAGATGGATTCAAAATTTGCGCCCGCCAATTTGCGCCTCGCGAATGTTGATCCCGAAGTCGCCGGTTTCATCGAGCACGAACGCAAACGTCAGCAGGAAAACATCGAGCTGATCGCGTCCGAAAATTTCACCAGCCCCGCCGTCATGGAGGCGCAAGGCTCCGTGCTGACGAACAAATACGCCGAAGGTTATCCGAAGAAGCGCTGGTATGGCGGCTGCGAATTCGTGGACAGCATCGAGCAGCTCGCGATTGACCGCGCGAAAAAACTTTTTGGCGCGGAACACGCGAACGTCCAGCCGCACTCCGGCTCCGGCGCGAACATGGCGGTGTATTTCGCGTTCCTGAAACCCGGCGACAAGATGCTGACGATGGACTTGAGCCACGGCGGTCACTTGACGCACGGCAACAAGGCGAATTTTTCCGGCAAGTTTTTCGAGATCGTCCACTACGGCGTCGGCAAGGAAACCGAGCGCATTGATTACGACCAGATCGCCGCGATGGCCCGCGAACACAAGCCCAAGATGATCACCATCGGTGCGAGCGCGTATCCGCGCATCATTGATTTCAAACGCATGGGCGAAATCGCGCGCGAAGTCGGCGCGATGTTGCTCGCGGACATCGCGCACATCGCCGGCCTCGTCGCGGCGGGGATTCATCCCAGCCCGATTGGTCACGCGGATTTTGTGACGACCACCACGCATAAAACTTTGCGCGGCCCGCGCGGCGGCTTGATTTTGTGCGCTGAAAAATACGCGAAGGAAATTGATTCGATTGTGTTTCCTGGAATTCAAGGCGGCCCGCTCGAACACGTCATCGCGGCGAAAGCGGTTTGCTTTCTCGAAGCGTTGCAACCGTCATTCAAAAATTATCAGTCGCAGATCGTGAAGAACGCCGCCGCGC
>JAYVQV010000034.1:0-12058 GCA_043776855.1 Limisphaerales bacterium
GTCAATGCCCTTTTCCCAGTTGAAAATATTTTCCGCCGTTTCCTCGCCGACGTTGCGGACGCGCGTGAGTTCGTGCTTGGAGGCGGAAAGGATGGCGGGCGCGTCGCCAAAGTGTTCGATGAGCGAACGCGCCCGCACGGGGCCGACGCCTTCGATCAAGTTCAATGCGATGAGTGCTTCGCGGGAGTCCATGCGGGAAATTAAATGCCGCCAGCCGGTGGATTTCAAGCGGCAACTCCCGTTTAATTGGAATGATGTCGTCGGAATTTGGGTGGCACCGGCTTCCAGCCGGTTGTTTCCGGCATCCTGCCGGAAACCGTCGGAACGGACACGCCCCGCATGAACGTGAACAGCGGCTGACGATTCCCGCCGCGAACGGCATTTGGCTGGAAGCCAAATTCAACCGGCTGGAAGCCGGTTCCACCCGGCGCGGCGGCGCTCCCCAACTTCGGAGTTCCGGCCAAACCTTCCGCTCGCTGCGCGCCCGTTACAATTCTACAAGAAAAGGGATAACTTTGGCCTGTGCGCTGCTGGAGTGCGCGTCTAGGCTGGCGCAGAATTTTAGCGGAGAAACTTTTGGGCGAATTATTTTTTGCGACGTAAATGAAATTTCCTTCCATCCATGACCGGCTGGCTGTTTGCAGTTGGTCGCTCCAACCGACGGGTCCCGATGATTTGGTCCAGAAGCTCAAAGCCACCGGCATCTCGCGGGTGCAACTGGAACTTGATCCGTTGCGCGACGCGCCCAAGGTCTGGGCGGACACGGAAAAAATTTTGCGCGAGGCGGGCATCACGGTCGTCTCCGGCATGGTGCGCTGTTTGGGCGAAGATTATGCCACGCTGGATTCCATCCGCGTCACCGGCGGCATCGCACCGGATGCGACGTGGGAGCAAAACGTGAAAAATTTTTCCGCTGCCGCCGCCATCGCCAAAAAAATGGGGCTGAAGCTCGTGACGTTTCATGCCGGGTTTTTGCCGGCGGAGGAATCGCATCCCACGTTTGCGAAAATGCGCCAGCGGCTCGACACCGTGGCGGACATTTTCATGGTGCAAAATATTTTGCTCGGCCTCGAGACCGGCCAGGAGACGGCGCAGGAATTGGCCGCGTTGCTGCACAAGTTGAACCATCCGAACATCGGCGTGAACTTCGACCCGGCGAATATGCTCATGTATGACAAGGGCGATCCGGTGAAGGCGTTGCACTCGCTCGCGCCGTGGATTCGGCAGGTTCACATCAAGGACGCGAAACGCGCGAAGACGCCGGGGACGTGGGGCGAGGAAGTCGTCGTCGGCAAAGGCGAGGTGGATTGGCGCGGATTTTTTACGACGTTCAAGCACGTCGTGTTCAACGTGAACCTCGTCATCGAACGCGAGTTCGGCAACAGTCGCGCGGCGGACATCCGCGCGGCGCATGATTTTATCCGGCGGACATTTTCCTAAAACTTCATGGCGCAAAAAAAAGTCAACGTCGCGGTCGCGGGCCTGGGCTTCATGGGCGTCACGCATTTGCGGGCCTACCAGAAACTGCGGAATGTCCGCATCGTGGCCGTGTGCGATCCGACGCGCAGCCCGGTCAACGGCGTGCTCGGCGGCGTGAATGGCAACCTCGGCGATTCCTCGGCGCTCACGCTGGGCGCGGGCGTGAAAGTGTATCGCGAATTTTCCGCGCTGCTCGCCGACCGCGAGGTGGAACTGGTGGACATCTGCACGCCGACGACGTTGCATCCCGCGCAGGTCAAGGCGGCGATGCGCGCGCACAAGCACGTCCTCTGCGAAAAACCGCTCGCGCAAAACGCGGGCGACGTAAAAAAAATTCTCGCGGCGGCGAATGGCAACGGCAATTTCCTGATGCCCGCGATGTGCATGCGGTTCTGGCCGGGCTGGGCGGAGATGAAAAAAATCGTCGCGGAAAAAGTTCACGGCCAAGTTCTGGCCGCGAACTTCCGCCGCGTCTCGGCCAAGCCCGCGTGGAGCAAGGGCGGCGTTCACGCGGGCGGCGCGCTTTACGACCTGCACATCCACGACACGGACTTCGTGAATTATCTTTTTGGCCGTCCGCAGAAAGTTTTTTCCACGGGCGTCACGGACGCGCACGGCAACATTGACCACGTCGTCACGCAATACATTTACCGCGATGGCCCGACGGTTCACGCCGAGGGGAGCTGGCTGCTGGCGGAAGGTTTTAACATGGCGTTCACGCTGAATTGCGAGCGGGCGACGATTGATTTTGACCTCGCGCGCGGCGCGGGCGCGCTGCAAATCTCGCGCGCGGGCAAGACGCAACGGCTGTTCAAGCCCGCCGGCACGGACGGCTACAGCGCGGAGATCCGCTATTTTGTGAACTGCGTGGCGCGCGGCGAAAAGCCGTCCGTGGTCACGGCGCACGACTGCGTGACGGCGCTGGAGATTTTACGCGCGGAGGAAAAATCCGTGCGGACGGGACGAGTGGTGAAGGTGTGATTTTTCATCATGATGTGCGTGGCGCTCTCCCTCACCCCGGCCCTCTCCCGCTGGGAGAGGGAGAATTGCAGCCAGCGTCTTGAACAATTTATCGGCGACTTCCGCTCGGTTGTTTCCGAATTTTACGAAAGTATCCAACGGCTGTTCCCTCTCCCAGCGGGAGAGGGTCAGGGTGAGGGAGAACGCTTTGAAAAACTGAATAACTGACATTTTATCAGCAGCAAATTAAAAACTATGAGCATCCGTTTCAAACTGTTCGTGATGATGGCGCTGGAGTTTTTTATCTGGGGCGCATGGCTGCCGCTGATTTTCAGCTACCTGCCCAGCCTCGGCTTTTCGCCGGGGGAACAGGCGTGGATTCTGAACGCCTTTCCCATCGCCGCCATCGTGGGAATGTTTTTCAGCAACCAGTTTTGCGACCGTAATTTCGCGGCGGAAAAATTTCTCGCGTTCAGCCACTGCCTCGGCGGCGTGGCGATGATCGGGCTGACGTTCACGAAGACGTTCTGGCCGTTCTTCGGCCTGATGCTCGCGCACTGCCTGCTGTTCGTGCCGACGATGTCCATCGTGAACTCCATCGCGTTCGCGCACATGAAAGATTCGCAAAAAGAATTCGGCCTCGTGCGGATGGGCGGGACGATTGGCTGGATTCTGGCGGCGTGGCCGTTCACTTTTATTCTGGTGGACTGGGACAAAGTTCACGCCGCGAACGCGCACGGTTTTGTGGAGTGGCTTGGCGCCGTGCTCGGCTCCGGGCTGGCCGGGGAAAAATTGAAGGCGGCGATTCCGATGACGTATCTCGTCGCGGGCGTCGCGTCGCTGCTGCTCGCCGCGTTCAGTTTTATTTTGCCGCCCACGCCGCCGAACAAAAACAGCGGCCAAAAACTCGCGTGGCTGGAGGCGCTGAAGCTGTTGAAGCATCCGTTCATCCTCGTGCTGTGGCTGGTGACGCTGGCGGATTCGTTCGTGCATAATTGTTATTTTAACTGGACGGGGATGTTTCTCGGCGCACCGGCGAGCGCGGGCGGCGTGGGGATTCCCGGCAACTGGATCATGCCGGTGATGAGCGTGGGGCAGGTCGCGGAAATCCTGACGATGTTCATCCTCGGCGCGACGCTCGCGCGGCTCGGCTGGCGCACGACGATGATCGTGGGCATCCTCGGCCACGCGGCGCGGTTCGCGGTGTATGCGTTTTTCCCGGAGCATCCGTGGCTCATCATCGCGGTGCAGATTCTCCACGGCATCTGCTACGCGTTCTTCTTTGCGACGGTTTATATTTTTGCGGACGCGTATTTTCCGAAGGACGCGCGGGCGAGCGCGCAGGGGTTGTTCAACGTGATGATCCTGGGCGGCGGCGCACTGCTGGCGAACTCCATCTGCCCGTATCTCGGCCAGCAGGTTTTCACGCACGGAAATGTTACAAATTTCAAAGGCCTGTTCCTCGTGCCGATGCTGTGCGCCCTCGTGGCGGTGGTGGCCTTGGCGTTGTTTTTTCATCCGCCAAAAAGTGTTGAGGCAGGAAAGAATCGGCATTGATTCGTTTGAAATTTTGAATAAATCGTTGGAAAGTATCAGATGAAAAAAAGCCTATTCATTTTTATGATTCTCCGGCTTTATTTTTACGGCGGCGTTTCCCGTGCCGCAATCCGCGATGGCGGCATTGACCCGGCGAATCTCGGCAAGGGCGTGTGGATTTACTACATCGGCGACGCGACGAACAAGGTCGGCGGCCACGTCGCGGGCGTCACCAACACCAGCACGCTCATGGCGTATTTCCGGTCCGCCGGCCTGCGCTACTGCATCGTGAAGATGGGCACGAGCGACCGATATTTTCCCGGTCCCGCCAGCAACAACTGCCAGCTCACCACCAACCTCGTCAACGCCGCGCACTCGAACGGCATCGCCATCTTCGGCTACAACCGTTCCTACGGCTCGAACATCGTGGCCGAGGCCGCGCTCGCGGACTACAACTTCAACACCGGCGCGGACGGCTTCGTGTTCGACGCCGAGGCGGAGTGGGAGACGGGCAATTCTTGGATCACCAATGGCCCCGCGCAGGCGTGGCAGCTTTGCTCCACCGTGCGTTCCAACTGGCCCACGAAATTTCTCGCGCACGCGCCGTTCCCGATCATCTACGTCCACGCCAGTTTCCCTTACAAGGAGTTCGGTTATTTTTGCGACGCGGTGATGCCGCAGATTTATCATTTCTCCAGCGCGGGAATCAAAGGCTCTCCGAGCGCGGCCATCAACTGGTCAGACGTGAACTGGCGCGCGTGGCAAAGCTCGCTCGCGACCGTCGGCCAGACGAACTGGGCGGGCGTCGCCGTCGCGTGGACGAACGCCCTCAAGCCGATCCTGCCTTTGCAGGACGTGTATGGCGAAGTCATCCCCGGCGGAATTATTTCCGGCGGCGCAGCCGGCGCGGTTTATCCGGACACCGACGTGCTGGAATTCGTGGACTACTCCGCCGCCGATCCGCACGCGCAGACGGCGGGCGGTTATCAGGGCGTGAATTTCTGGCGCGCAGACACCATTGGCACGAACCAGTGGGCGAACATCATCGGCGGCACGGCGGGAAATTATTCCAACATCGTCAACAATCTCGTGCTCGACGATTCGCGCGCCAGCTACGTCGGCGCGTGGAACGCGGTGAAAGTTTTCGCCGCGACCACGACCGCGCCGACCTACTACGGCGCGACCGGCACGGACACGAATTCCTTCGGCACAAATTATTGCTGGAAGGCGGCGGGCGGCGGCGCGGCGTTCGCGCAGTTCACGCCCAGCATTTTAATTCCTGGAAAATACGACGTGTTCCAATGGCATCCGTTCCTCACGAACGCCTCGGCTTTCGTGCCGTTCACCATCGGCACGCCAGGCGGCACGAACACCGTGCTCGTCAACCAGCAGACGAACGGCGGCAACTGGTCATTCGTCGGGCGGTTCAATTTTTCGTCCGGCACGAACAACTTCATCCGCATCGCGGACAACTTTTCCGATGCGACGAACATCGCTGTCGTGGACGGCGTGAAGCTGATGTATGCGGACGCCGACCTCGCGCTCGACAATACCAACGCCGAGGTCAGCTACGCCGGAAGCTGGAGCACCAGCAGTTCGGCCACGGACAAATACAAATCCGACTACCGCTTCGCCAGCACCGCGAACAGCGTCACCGCCACCGCCACGTTCCGCCCGGATTTTCCGAACGCCGGGCTTTACGACGTGTCCGTGTGGCACTCCGTCAGCGGCAACCGCGCGACGAACGCGCCGTGGACGATTTCTCTTTTCGGCGGCGTGACGAACATTTTGGTGAACCAGCAGGTCAACGGCGGCGGCTGGTTTCAAATCGCCTCGGCGCGTCCGTTCGCAGCGGGGACGAATGGCTTCGTGCAGTTGAGCAACTACGCGAGCAACAGCGTGGTCATCGCCGACGGCGTGAAATTTTCCTTCGTCGGCCCGCTCGCGCCCGTCGCGATGGCGTCCATCGCGCGCCAGCCAGATGGCCGCGTCAATCTTGGCGTGAACAGCACGCCCGGCTACGACGTGGTGATTGAGCGCACGACGAATTTGACAACGTGGTCGCCGCTCACCAATCTGCTGAACACCAACGGCGCATTGAATTTCACCGACAGTTCCGCCTCCAACCAGAACGCGGGCTTTTACCGCGCCCGCCAAAATTAAAAAATTATGAAACAAAAACCATTTGCGAAAAACTTCCGCGCGTTCACCCTGATCGAGCTGCTCGTGGTCATCGCCATCATCGCGATTCTCGCGGCGATGCTCTTGCCTGCCCTCGCGGCGGCGAAGGAGAAAGCCCAGCGCATCAAGTGCGTCAGCAACCTCAAGCAGATCGGTCTCGCCACGCAGATGTATCTCGGTGAATCCAACGACCGGCTGCCCGGCCCGTGCGGCCTCGTCATCAGCAAGCGTTTTTACATCACCGACCGCAACGTCGGCGGCGGCAACAGCCAGGGGCCGGTAGAATTGCTCGGCTACCTCGCGCCGTATCTGGCGATTCCCCTGCCGGCGGCCAACTCCGGCATTTACAGCACGGGCCAGGTCGCCATCTGCTCGTCGTTCGACAAGGCGACGCTCGGCACGAATATTTATAGCTACGCCATCAATCAGGCGCTGACCAACGACGCCACTTCCGTGCTGCTGTATCCGTTCGGCCAGTGGGACAGCAGCACTGCGCCCATCTCACAAAAAGTTGCGCCGTCAAAATTGAACCGGGTGCTGCGTCCGTCCGAGGCTTGGATGGCCATGGACTTGGATCAGACCGTCGCGAATCTCGGCCCGACCTACGGCCTGCCGGCCAAGCCCGTGCATGGCAATTCCCGCTGGAACCGCCTTTACCTTGACGGCCATGTGCAAGGCGTGAACAGCAAAAATGATTTATGAAAACGCCGCCGCGTTTCCTGAAAGCCTTCACGCTGATTGAGCTGCTCGTGGTCATCGCCATCATCGCGATTCTCGCCGCGATGCTGCTGCCCGCGCTCGCGGCGGCGAAACAAAAAGCCTACCAGATCAATTGCACCAGCAACCTCAAACAGGTCGGCACCGCGATTCAGATGTATGTGAATGACAACAATGACTTGTTGCCGGGGCCGTGCTGGACGGGGATGTTTTTCACCTACACCACCGTCAGCCCCAACGGCGACCGCTACAACGGTTCGCTCGCCGCGTTCCTTACTTCCTATCTCGCCTATCCGCAGCCATCCACTTTGTTGAGCACTTCCGCAGTCTCCATTTGTCCGGCGCAACGGTTGAAACTGCCGGTGAAAACCCAGAACCCGCCGCTCTTCGTTCCCGTCAGCTATTTTTCCCAGGCAAAAATCACGAACGATCCGCCCACGGGACTGGACGTGACCAGCTTTCCATTCGGCCGCCCAGACAGCGCGCCCGATCGTGCGCCGACTAAAAAACATCTGTCCATCCGGCGTTCGTCTGACACTTGGGTGATGGTGGATTGCGATGTGCAGTTTTTGAACAGCCTCGGTTTCACCGCCGGTTCCGGGGTGACTTACTACGATTACGTTCCCGCGCTGCCCGTCCACTCCGGTAAAAATCCCGCGCGGCGAAATTATCTCTACTACGACTGGAGCGTCCGCAGCGTCGGCACTCCGCAGTAGCGCCGCAAACTAAAAATAAATTTCAACCTTTGCGCCCCTTGCGGCCTTTGCGTGAGGCATCAGACCAACCAGAGATAAAATTCGGTAAAATCCAAGGGAACCATTTGGTTGAAGGTGCTGGGCCGCCGGGGCGCGTCTTGGACTGCGGCGGGAATCCCGATTCATCGGGACACGCCGCTTTCGCCCGCGCGGAGCCGCCCACGATCTATCGGACGCTGTCCGCACGCTCGAAAGCGGTGTCGCGGCTACGCCTTGCCACCGCAGTCCAAGACGCAACGGGTTTTACCGAACTTCAAAGGCAATTGGTATCAGACGGCTACAGGATTAAATTTTTGAGCCTCGTTACCTCGGCGGCTACTTTTTCCACGTCGGCAGAATCTCCTTGATCGGCGGCCATTCCGGCGCGTTCGTGATCGTCGTCTTGTTCCACGTCGTCGCCAGATAGCCGACCACGTTGGTCCCTTGCGTGAGCGAAAAATCACTCAACCGCCGCGCGGCCTTCAGCGGCAAAAATCCGGCGGGCCAGACTTGAAAACCTTTCCCCGCGAGATATGCGATGGATGGATAATTCGTCCTCCCCTCGTAATGCCAGTCGCACATCACGATGTCGCGCGGGATCAGGTCCACCGAACCGCTCGTGTCATTGCGCGCGTTGTCATACCGCGACCAGCCTTGGTATTGCGTCCCGATCACGCGGTCAGCCCACATGAGCATCGTCAGATTTTTTTCACCGGTGAGATGCGCGTGCAGGGCGTTGACCTGCGCGGCGAACAGTTCCCCCGGATTTTTCCCGGTGCAGCGCGGGCAATCGCTCGCGCCGAGAAGATACACTTCATCCATGCCCACATGGATCGCATCCGCCTCAAACGCCGCCGCCATTTCATCCAGCAGTTGAAAAATAATTTTGTCCAGTCCCGGCGCTTGCGGACACCATTCGCGGCAATAAATATTTGTATCCGTCAGCGCGAGCGAACCCGACTCGCTGAATTCAGGATGCCGCTGGAGCAGTGGTTCCAGCCTGCCGCCGAACGATTGATGACCGAGGCAGTTGAACTGCGGGATGAGCCGGATGCCGCTCGCCCGCGCGGCGTCGGCCAGCGCGTGCGCGGTTTTAATGCGGATGAAATTGCGCTTCCGCAATTCCGGGTGCGCTTGAAATTCAAAGCTGTAATTCACCTCAATGACGACGGTGTTCGCGCCCGCCGCCGCGAGCGCGGGCAGGGTGCGGATGAGTTCCTGCGCGCGCGAATCTCGGTCCACCCACAAATGCACGCCGCGCCACGCGCCGGAAATTTGCACCGGCGGCAACGGATTTTTCGGCATCGTCATACAGCCTGCCACGAGCGCGATGAGGGCGGCGGTGAGCGCGCCGGTCTTGAGGAAATTTTTTGCCTGCACGCCGCCAGCTTACCGGCGAAAATTTATCGCGCAACTTTTCTGAAATAAAATTCGCGCCCTGTTACAAAACCGCAAGAGAAGCCATAACTTTTGACTTTTAACCAAGGAAAATGGTGCAAAATTAGAACCATGCAAAATAGGTTGCTGCCACAAATTCAGAAACAGCCACGCCGGAACTTTTGTTCGCGTGCCGCTAAAAAATCTCCCGCCGGTTTTACCTTGATTGAGTTGCTCGTCGTCATCGCCATCATCGCCATTTTGGCGGCGATGCTCTTGCCAGCGCTGGCCAAAGCCAAGGAAAAAGCCAAGACGACGCAATGCCTCAACAATACGAAGCAGTTGGTATTGGCTTGGACAATGTATCTGGGTGATTCCAGCGACCGGATTGTGAACAATCACAGCAACGGGAACGGCAAGTCCAGCGTGAATGCCTGGGTTTCACAAGGGAGCAAACTGGGTGTGGGCACTTGGCTGGGAAGCGCCCGGCTGGAATCCAGCGCACAGGCGCAGAATGAGGCATGGGCTGTTAAATATGGATTGCTCTACGCCTACAATTCCAGTGTCGGCATTTACCATTGTCCGGTGGATTTGTCGCTTGATACGTCTTGGAAGGTTCTTCGTGACCGCAGCTATTCGATCAGTTGCGGAATGAATTGGGCGGATGACAACGCGGACGGCTCACCGACCAGTGGCAGTTTTTCCAAATTCACCGCCATTCAAAATCCTGGCCCGTCCAAGGCGAGCGTTTTCATTGATGTTGCCGCCAACAGCATTGATAACTGTGAGTTTCCCTTTTTCAACACCAAGCAGTCTTACTACAAAACCCCGACCAGCCGTCATAACAATGGTGGACTGATAAGCTTTGCCGACGGCCACGCTGAATATTGGAAGTGGCGCTCACCTTACATCAACCAAATCAACCAAATCAACCAAAAAGCGGATGTTACCGGCGGTTCCGGCCAAGGCAGCAACGGGTTTGATCAGGCGACTGGGGCGGATGATCAGGACTTGCCCCGTCTTCGTGAAACGTTTCCCGTCATCCAAGGTTTTTAGACAATTTTCCTAGCCAACAGTCATGACATATTTCAAACCATCCTTTCGCATCCTATCAATCCATTCGAAACCTAAAACCCAGCAGCATAAAATGAAAACATCACCCATAAAATCAAACCCAGCCGCCTTATCCGGCACTTCAAACATCCTCAACCTTTGCTTGCCTGCTGTCAGTTGGCTGATGCTCGTCTTGCTCGTTGGTCTGGGTGTGAACCAGCAGGCTGGCGCGCAGAGTTATTCGTTAAGCCCGGCTTGGTCGCTCGCGACCACCGCCGTCAATCGTGGCTGTGGTTATAGTTCGATTTCCAACCAGCTTTTTATTCCCAGCACGGCCGGTTCGATTGCGGTGTTGGACGGCACAACTGGAGCGAGCGTGGGCAGTGTCAGCTTTTCCGGTGTGACCACCGGCGGCACGCAGCCCTTGAATCAGATTGGTGTGGCCGACGATGGAGTTGTCTATGGCGCGAACTTGACGGCGGCGGCGGCGGCGGGAACGCCGGTGCGGCTCTACCGCTGGTCAACCTGGAATTCAACCGGAACTAATATGTATGCCGGCGATCCTACCTTGAGTTCAACGGTGGATGGCAAGCGCATCGGCGACAGCATGGCTGTGACTGGTTCAGGGGTGAACACCCGCATTCTGATGGGAATCGCGACCACAAATTGTTTTGTGTTATTCAGCACTCTTGATGGCACCAATTTTACTCCTACAATCGTAACGAATATTACCGGTTTGCTGAATTTTTCGACCGGCGGTTTTGGTTTCACTTTTTACACCAACAATACTTTTCTGGTCAAGGCACCCAACTCCACGAGCATTTCCTTGATTCAATACCCAGTTAACTTTGCTAGCAACGTAGGAGTCAGCGGCACTGTTTTGGCCACGACTTCGTTGCCTACGCCTTCCGGCCCCGGTAGCAGCGCTGTTGCGTTGCTGTCTTACAATGCCAGCGCGTCTTTGTTGGCAGTAACTTGGACTGGTAGCAGCGGCACTGCCGGGCAAAATTACTACAGCCGAATCTACAGTCTGAGCGCTACAAATTTTTCCGCCGGTGCAACTTCGCTTACCTCCACCAATTACACCGCTGCCTCCAATGGCAATCTTACCGGGGGGGTTGCTTTAGGCGGTGCAGGCAATACAAACTTTTTTTACTCATACAATTCCGCTAACGTGCTTCAGGCTTTTGCGGTTAACTTCACCGCTGCGCCGCAGCCTCCGTCTATTTCATCCGCGCCAGCGGGGATCAGCGGGGCCTATCCAACCTACAGTTTGACCGTCACCGCCAACGGCACGCTGCCGTTGAAATACCAGTGGCTCGCCAGCAATGCTGGCACAAACATCGCCTCCACCTTTACGAACATACCCGGTGCGACGACGAATACCTATGCCATCACTACCCCTTCAACCAATTACTACCAAGTCATCATTACCAACTCTGCGGGATCAGTGACCAGCACCCCGGTGCGGGTTGCTTTGTTGGTGCCCGTGACTAGTAGCGTCGTCACGCAACTCTGGCGCATCGCGGCGGGAGCCAGTGGCTACGCCTACTTGGACAATTCCGGCAATAACCGTGGACTAGGCTACGATACAAACAGCCAGCGGGTCGTCGTCGCCAGTATTCTTGGCACCATTAATATTCTCGACGCAAACAATGGCACGAACATCGGCAGCATGAACATGACTGGCGCCGACATCACCGAGGGAAATTTTCCGATTGACCAAGTCGTCGTGGCCGATGACGGCGCGGTTTATTCTGGCAACCTAATCATCAACACCAGCCAAAGGTTTAAGCTCAACCGCTGGCCGGCACCGACCACGACCGCCGCCGCCTACGTGGCTTACAATGACAGTGGCGACTTGTTGAAAAATTCCGGTGATCGCTGGGGCGACACGATGGCGGTGCGCGGCTCCGGCATCAGCACGGAAATTCTGCTCGCCTCGCGCAGTGGCACCAACGTGGCTCTGTTCACCACGGTTGACGGCAGCAATTACACCGCGACCATCATCGGCGTCACGG
>JAYVQV010000035.1:0-3070 GCA_043776855.1 Limisphaerales bacterium
CGAGGTTTTGGACTGCGCCAGTCCTCTGGCGCTTTGGCATCTTCAACCTTGCGTGCCAAAAGCGGCAGAGGACTGCCGCAGTCCAAGACGCTGCCGCGCTCCGGCGGACGGCCACGTCGTTCGCGGTGGTTTCAACTTCGGAATTCGGGTTTAGTTTCGTCAGCCGGATGATTCCGCAGACATCCGTTGCCACCGCCTCGCCGCGCAACGCATTGAATTTTTCCGCGCGTGAATCTTGCCGCAATTGCGACATTCTGGCTTAATGCGCGCCACATAATTTCATGTCAGCCAAACCAAAAAAAGAATCCGGCCAGCCGGAATTGTCAATTGAAGGGAAACCGCCCGTGCCAGCCGAAATAAAATCGGCCAACAAAAAGTCCGCCGCCGCCGCCACCGAGCAACACGTCGTCGCGGAAGCGGTCGAGGTCATCGCGCACAAGCCGTTCGATCCAAGAAAACTTGGCGCCGGTTTGCACACGCGGGTGGATCGCGGGTTTCTCGATTACGCGAGCTACGTCATCCGCGACCGCGCGATTCCGAACCTCGCGGACGGTTTGAAGCCGGTGCAGCGGCGCATCCTCTGGGCGTTGCACGAGAAGGATGACGGACGCTTCATCAAGGTCGCCAATGTCGTCGGCCATACGATGCAGTATCATCCGCACGGCGACGCGTCCATCGGCGATGCCTTGGTAGTATTGGCGAATAAGCGTTATCTCATCGAGGGGCAGGGGAACTACGGAAATATTTTCACGGGCGATCCCGCCGCCGCGCCGCGCTACATCGAATGTCGGCTGACGGAACTCGCGCGCACGGAACTCATCAATGACGAGATCACCGAATTTGTTTCCAGCTACGACGGGCGCAACAAAGAGCCAGTTTCTTTGCCGTGCAAAATTCCGCTGACGCTGATGCTCGGCACGGAAGGCATCGCGGTCGGTTTGAGCGCGCGGATTTTATCGCACAATTTTCCTGAACTGCTCGAAGCGCAGATTGCCATTCTCAAGAAGCAGCCGTTCAAATGTCTGCCGGATTTTCTGACCGGCGGCTTGATGGATGCGCGCGATTATCAGGATGGCAAAGGCTCGGTGAAAGTTCGCGCCCGCATCAAGGTGAAGGACGAATCCACCGTGCTCATCACGGAAATTCCGCCGACCACCACAACCGATTCGCTGCTCGCTTCGATTGAAGACGCGACGCGCAAAGGAAAATTAAAAATCAAGTCCGTCAACGATTTCACGTCCGAGACGGTGGAGATTGAAATTCGTTGCCCGCAGGGCGTGGATGCGGAAAAGATGGTGGACGCGCTTTATGCCTTCACCGATTGCGAGACGACGATTTCCAGCCGCATCATCGTCATCAAGAACAATCGCCCGGTGGAACTGACCGTCAGCGAAGTCTTGCGTGAAAACACCGATCAACTCGTCGCCATTCTCAAACGCGAATTGGATTTGCGCGAGCAGCAGTTGCTCGACGAACTGCATTACCGCACGCTGGAACGCATCTTCATCGAAGAGCGCATTTACAAATTGATCGAGAAGTGCAAGACGAACGAGGCCGTTTTCGCCAGTGTTTATGAAGGCTTTAAGCCGTTCAAGAAACAACTCATCCGCGACATCGTGGACGCGGACGTGGAAAAACTGTTGCAAGTTCGCATCCGCCGGATTTCGCTATTCGACATCAACAAGCATCGCGAGGAGATGGAGAAGACGAAGGCGGAGCTGGATGAGGTTCGCAAAAATCTCAAGTCGCTCATCAAGTATGTCATCAGCCACATCGAGGCGTTGCTGGAAAAATACGGCAAACTCTATCCGCGCCTGACCACGAAATCCGCGCGCCACGAGGAAGTGGACGTGAAGGCGGCGGCGTTCAAGTCGTTCAAGGTTTCATACGACCGCGAGACGGGTTATGTCGGCTACAAAGTTTCCGGCGAGGAATTCAAACTGGAATGCACCAAGTTCGACAAGCTGCTGCTCGTGTTCCGCGACGGCACTTACAAGGTGAGTGAACTGCCGGAAAAATTGTTTGTCGGGCCGGAATTGTTTTACTGCGGCCTGCCGGATCGCGAGAAAGTTTTCACCTGCGCCTACACGGACCGCGAGGCGAGCTACCTCAAGCGCTTTACTTTCGGCGGCACGATTCTGAACAAGGCGTATCTGTGCATCCCGGAAAAGTCGCGCATCCTCTACTTCGCAGCGGAGACGCCGAAGCTGCTCTACATCCGCTACAAGCCCGCGCCGCACCAGAAAGTTTCGCAGCAGACGTGCGACCCGGCGCAGGTGGATGTGAAGTCGCCCAAGACTTTAGGCCGGCAGATTTCGTTCAAGGACATTTCCTCCGTGACCGCCGAACCGACGCGTGGCTGGAACGAAAAGGAAACAACGACGAAGATTGTTTTTGTGTGACCAGATTGTTGGAACGGAGCGCGCCCGTCCTCGGGCGCAGCTATGCTCTTCCGCCCGCCGTTCAAAAATTGGATACCATCTTCAATTCGTGCGTTGCTGCGCCCGGGACGGGCGCGCTCCGTGTGGCTTTGAAAATTGCGTTGTCGGATTGGCTTGCGGTGCTACATTGAAACCACAAATCAAGACGCCATGAGTGAAGCCAGCAAACCTTTGAAGATGGTGACGTGTCCCGGATGCGACGCAAAAACTTTTATTCCCGGCGACCTGCCGCCGCTCGCCTCCGAGCCGTGCAAAAAATGCGGCCACGCCATCATGATGCCGATGCTGCTCCGGCAGTTTGACCTCCGCAGCAAGATCGCGTCCGGCGGCATGGGCATCGTCTATCGCGCCTGGGACACCACGCTGGAACGGCACGTCGCCGTGAAGCTGATGAAGAAGGAATTGCTGGATGACCCGGCGATGCTGGAAAGTTTCTACCTCGAAGCCCGCGCCTGTGCGAAGCTGAACCACACGAACATCATTCACATCTACACGTTTGATGAATGGGAAAACGAACGTTACCTCGTGATGGAAATTGCGGATCAAGGAAGCTTGGACGCGCGGATTGAAAAACTTCACCGGCTGGACGAATTGCGCGTGCTGGATGTCGGCATCAAAATCGCGTCGGC
>JAYVQV010000036.1:0-3069 GCA_043776855.1 Limisphaerales bacterium
GCGCACAGTCGGAGCGCCGAGCACCAGCTCGGCTCGTTGCTCGCTTGGCTGGAAACTTGCCGAGCTGGTGCTCGGCGCTCCAATCCTTTGCGCGTAAAACTCAAAAAGTTTTTCATCCAGATTCGCCAGGCTGTGACTGCGGACGCGCGTCTGCCACGTTTCAATTTTCTGGCGCACCCGGCGGTTGTGTTCGAGGAAAGAATACTGCGGCGGCAACGGCGGCGATTTATCGGTTGAGCGCAAAACGCGAACCTCGTCCTCGTCCTCGTCCTCGGCTTTTCGCCGTGACGGCAGCAAATCATCTTCCACGAGCGCGGAGCGGATAAAAATTTCCGTCGCTTCCGCCGGGGCAATATTTCCAAACGAGACTTTGCGCTTCTGCACTTCCATGCCGTAAAGCGTGGTGCGTTCCTCCACCAAAACATTTCCCGCCGTGACGCTCCAGTGCGGATTCTGGTGCGTGGTTTTGCAAAGGTGTGGCGCGAGCTGCACGATCCAGAGCGGATCAATCCCCGCGTTGGTGCGCGCAAAAAGCTGCGACGTTTCCACGATTTCACCGGACACAATCCACGGCGGTTGCGGAGCGCCGAGCACCAGCTCGGCGCGTTGGTTGCCTGCCTTGGAACTTGCCGAGCTGGTGCTCGGCGCTCCGCGTTTTGGCTGTCGCTCACCACGATCAAACAACGCCGAGCCGGGGAACAGCGCGAGTAGTCGGTTGCCCGTGCCCTGATACTGATTGCGCTCCTTGCGCTGCGCGACATGGCCGAGAAGTCCGGTGAGAATCGAGCGATGGATTGCGGCGTAATCAGCGTTGCTCTCGTTCAACTTGAAGCGGCCCAAATCTTCCAGCGCGCCATGCAGTTGCGCGTGCAAATCCTGCCACTCGCGCATTCGCAAGTAGGAAAGAAAATTCGCTTTGCAAAATTTCCGTCGCGCTCCTTGCGTGCGGAGCCGTTCCCACTGATCGTGAACGGCGTCCCAAATTTTTAGCAGCGATAAAAAATCCGACGACGGATCAATAAATCTTTTATGCGCGGCGGCGGCGGCTTCTTTTTTATCCAGCGGACGTTCGCGCGGGTCTTGAATGCTCAAGCCGGCGGCGATGATAAGCAGTTCGCGCCCGGCGTGTTCGTGCTGCGATTGCAGCAGCATCCGACCGAGTGTCGGATCAATCGGCAGCCGCGAAAGATCGTGGCCGAGCTGCGTCAGTTGGAGTTCAAGCTTTAGCTTGTTCGGGGGACAGCCTGAAGGCTGAACTCCAACTGGCAGTTCCGCCAAGGCTCCGAGTTCCAGCAACAGTTTGTAGCCACCGTCAATCGCCGAGGGCGGCGGTGGATTCACAAACGGAAACGTCTCGATGTCGCCGAGGCGATACGCCTTCATGCGCAAGATGACTTCGGCAAGATTCGCGCGCTGAATTTCCGGCTGCGTGTATTGCGGACGCTCGTTGAAATCTTCTTCTGAATACAGCCGGATGCACACGCCATCTTGCACGCGACCGCTGCGACCTTTGCGTTGATTGGCGCTGCTCTGCGAAACCGGCTCGACCGGCAAACGCTTCGTGCGTGTGCGCGGATTGTAGCGGCTGATGCGCGCGAGGCCGGAATCAATGACGTAACGGATGCCGGGAATCGTCAGTGACGTTTCGGCGATGTTCGTGGCGACGATAATTTTCCGATGCGACGATTCGGCGAAAACTCTTTGCTGATCTGCCGCGCTCAACAAGCCGAAAAGTGGAATAATTTCCGCCTCGCGACCGAAGCGACCGTCCAGCAAATCGCACGTCTCGCGGATGTCGCGTTCGCCGGGCATGAAAATTAAAATGTCGCCGTTGCCCGGTTCGCACAGTGCGGTTTCGGCAGCGCGCACGGCGGCGTCCACATAAGTGATGTCGCCGCGCTCTTCCGACTCCGCATCGAACGGCGCGTAAATTACTTCAACGGGATACAGCCGACCGGAAACTTCGATGATGGGCGCGTCGTTAAACGCTTTGGAAAATGTCGCGGTATCAATCGTCGCGGAGGTGATGATGAGTTTGAGATCGCTGCGTTTGGCGAGCAGCGTTTTTAAGTAGCCCAGCAAAAAGTCAATGTTCAGGCTGCGTTCGTGCGCTTCGTCAATGATGATGCAGTTGTATTCCGAGAGCAGCGGGTCGCCCTGCGTCTCGGCGAGCAGAATACCATCGGTCATGAGCTTGATGTAAGTCTGCGCGCTGCTGCGGTCGTCGAAACGAATCGTGCAACCGACTTCGCGGCCCCAGTTCACGTTCAGTTCCTCCGCGATACGCCGCGAAATCGAAAGCGCGGCGACGCGACGCGGCTGCGTGCAGCCGATTTTGGCTTCGATGCCCAAGCCGGCTTCGAGACACATCTTGGGAATTTGCGTCGTCTTGCCCGAACCCGTTTCGCCCGCGATGACGACGACTTGATGCGCGCGGATGGCGGCGACGATGTCGTCTTTGCGCGCGGTGATGGGCAGGTCGGGCGGATAATTTATTTTTGGGAGATTGGCCTGCCGTTCCTCGCGCAATGAAACGGAGGCGCGCACTTGCGCGAGCAGGCGGTTCAAAATGGCGTCGTGCGTCTGCGGATGATGCCGGTCGCGCAAGAGCCGCACCATGCGTCCGCCCAGCTGCACCCAGTCGGGCAGCATGGCTTGCGGCAGGAGCTGGCGGATTTCGTCAACGCGCGGGTCGTTCATGCGGAGCGGCGGAGTGTAGCGGACGCGGCCACCGGAGGAAATTTTTTCCACGCCATCGGCCATCGCCAGACCACCCACCATCCTTGGGCAGTGCCTGAATTTGCGGAGCGCGGCTCTGTGAGCCGCCGCCGTTCCAGATTTCCGAACGTCACCGTTTATTGGCAACGGTTTGGTTTGGGCGTGACCACTGCGGGTCATAGACCCGCGCTCCGTTTCTGAATTAAGACACCACCTGGTCGCGATGCGACTGTCGCGGGGCGCGCCAGACAGGCTGGCGCGTATCCTGTCGGTCTTTGAAAAATACCAGCAACTGATTCATCGTCACGCACCGTCCTTCATCCGCCATGTGCGCGAACGCTTCCGGCTGCA
>JAYVQV010000037.1:0-3055 GCA_043776855.1 Limisphaerales bacterium
ACGATCTACGCGCAGACCGTCGTGCTCGCGGCCTTCATGGGCGGCCTCGCGCTCGGCAACAAACTCCTCGGACGTTGGGCGGACCGCGCCGTGCAGCCGCTGCGCGCCTATGGCTTTTTGGAAATCGCCATCGGCATCTACGCGTTTCTTTTTCCCATGCTCGACCAGTTGGTGGGAAAACTTTTCGTCAGTGTCGGTTCAGGAATTCTTGACCAGACACTTCTGCTGCTCGCGTGGAAAGGTTTGTTGAGCGTCGCGTTGCTGCTCGGCCCGACCATCTTGATGGGCGGCACGCTTCCGCTGGTGGCGGCGTGGCTGCAAAAATTTTCCGCCGATGCCGGTCGCCGCTCGGCGCTGTTTTATTCCATCAACAGCCTCGGTGCCGTGGCGGGCGCGGGGCTGGCGGGCTTCTGGCTCGTGCAAAATCTCGGCCTCGTCGCCACGCTGCAAATCACCGGCCTGGTAAATGTCGTCATCGGCGCGACAGCGGGCTGGCTGGGAACGAAATCAATGGCCACGCCGACAGCGCCGGAAACTTCGGTGGCAGTTTCACCGGAAAATAATTCTCCGCTCGGCTGGCGGCTCGCGTGTTTCATCGTCGCGCTGACCGGCGCGGTCTCGATGGCGCTGGAAGTTTTGGCATCGCGTTCGCTGGCGATGATTTTCGGCTCGTCGCTGCAATCATTCGCCGTCGTGCTGATGGCCTTCATCCTGGGCATCGGGCTGGGCAGCGCGTGGATCGCCGCGTCGCGCCGAAAAATTGCCGACGCCAAACTCGTCGTGCTGCTGCTCGCCTTCGCCGCCGCGTGGGTGACGCTGCTGGTTTTCAATCTGGAAAGCTGGGTAGATTTTTACCGCATCGCGCGCACGGGAATTTCTCATTCGAGCGTTGGTTATTTTTATCATCAACTGCTCACCATCGGCATCGCGCTCATGGTGCTCGGCCTGCCCGCCGCGTGCATCGGCGCGGTGCTGCCGCTGATGATTCGCA
Source organism: Limisphaerales bacterium (assembly GCA_043776855.1). Classification (GTDB taxonomy): domain Bacteria; phylum Verrucomicrobiota; class Verrucomicrobiia; order Limisphaerales; family UBA11358; genus UBA11358. Next base: position 992 of record JAYVQV010000037.1, read on the forward strand.
CGGTGGCGGGCGGCTCGGCGCAAATCGGCACGCGGCTCGGCGCGCTGCTTACGGCGAACACGCTCGGCGCGGTCGTCGGCACGCTGGTCGCGGGTTTTGTGCTGATGCCGCTGGTCGGATTACGCAATGCCTTCGGCGTCCTCGCCCTCGTTCTGGCGCTGGCGGCGTTCCTGTTTGCGCTGCGCTCGCAATGGAACGTCGGGAAAATTCTCGCGGGCGCGGCGGCGGTTTTCGCCCTTGCGCTATTCCTGTTCGGCGGTGAAAGCTGGCGCTCGGTGATCAGTTCCGGCGTGTTTCGCGGACGCGAAAAAGAATTCAATCCCACCGCCATGACGATGCGCAAACTGCACACCAAGATTTTATTTTACGAAGATGCGGCGGACGCCACGGTTTCGGTCGAGACGGGTGATGCGGTTCCCGGCGTTCCCACCTCGAACGATCTTGGCCTGCGCGTGAATGGCAAGACTGACGCCACTTCGCACGCCGATTTGAATACGCAAATGCTCCTCGCGCACCTGCCCATGCTCGCGCGCCCGGAGGCGAAGGATGTTTTTGTCTTCGGTCTTGGCTCCGGCATTTCGGCGGGCGCGCTGCGTTCGTATCCCGGCCTTGAAAAGATTGTCATCGCGGAAAACTGCGAGCCGGTCATCCGCGCCTCAAAATTTTTCAACGAACAAAACCGCGACATCCTCGCCGACCCGCGCACGAAACTCTGGCATGAGGACGCGCGCACGGTGCTCAAGTTGAGCGCGCAGAACTACGACGCCATCGTGGCCGAGCCGTCGAACCCGTGGACCGCCGGCATCGGCAGCGTGTTCAGCCGGGAATTTTATCTGCTCGCCGCGAACCGGCTCAAGCCCGGCGGCATCATGGTGCAATGGTTTCATCTTTACGAAATGCACGATGGCATCGTGGAACTTGTCCTGCGCACGTTCACGTCCGTTTTTCCGAACGTCGAGGTCTGGGACTCGTGCTCTGGCGACATGGTTCTGCTCGGCTCGCAGGAACCGTGGACAAGTTCGCTGGAAATTTTTGAAAAGAGTTTTTCCGTTCCCGGCGTGCGCGCCGACTTTGAAAAACTGGGCGTGACTTCGGCGCGGGCAATTTTTGCGCGGCAGCTTGCCTCACAGCGCACCGCCTTCGCCATCACCGGCCCCGGCCCGATGCAGAGCGACCTTTTCCCCGTGTTGGAATACGCCGCGCCGTTCGCGTTTTATCTTGGTGAAAATTCCCGGATGGTCGAGAAGTTTGACGAGCGCACGCGCCAGCAACTGCTTGCGCCCGTCGAAAAGATTTCCCTGCTCCGTTCGCTGCCGGCGGCGGAGGTGTCGTCCGTCTTTTCCAAATACACCACCGTCAACACGGAGTTGCTGCCCGCGCTCCGCCATCAGCCGGGCAGCGAAAATACTCCGTGCGTGCTGATCACCAATGCGCCCGCCATCGCGCCGCTTCCTGTGCTCGGCACTAACTCCGACGCCTTGAGCCGGGCGGCCTCGCTGCTGGGCGGCTCGTCCGCGCAAACCGCGCAAGGCATCGCTGGTATTGAGGCGGTGCTGCAAACGCAATCACCGGGAACCAATGTCATCGCCGCGCAATGGGCGGCACTGGCGGCCACGGCGGCGCTGGGTATCGGCGAAGCGCCGCACGCCGCGCAACTCTGCGTCGCCGCGCTCAAGTTTAATCCCGACGATGCACAGGCCGCGTTTCTCCTGCGAATTCTTGCTCGTGAAGCGCCGGCGCTTTTTTCAAAGTAGTTTTCCGGGTGGCTTGCGCGCCGCCGAGTTCACCTTTGGAGCGCGGCATTTATGCCGCTTCAATGCTCGCATGGCCGCCAGCGGTGAAGCGGCATAAATGCCGCGCCCCTCAAAGCATCCTCCCGCAACCTGATTTGCGGTTTGACCGGAAACCGTGCGGTTGCTAGGCTCCTCGTCCGTTTCCAAACGGTTTTTATGCGACACACCATTTCAGTCCTAGTCGAGAACAAGTTCAGCGTGCTCACGCGCGTGACCGGCCTTTTCAGCGGACGCGGCTACAACATTGACACGCTCAACGTCGGCCCCACGC
>JAYVQV010000038.1:0-3041 GCA_043776855.1 Limisphaerales bacterium
GGCCTTCGGATGTCAGTTTCCCGAACCACGGCTGGTTTGATGTTTCCGCCTTGGAGAATTCGCGCAAAATCCGCTCACGCGCCTCGTTTTTTCAATGCCTCCTTTACACTCGCGATCCCGGTGACTAGAATTTCTAACATGTCTTCGGATTTTGATGCCTCAGAGTTTGTCGATGATGATTTCCGGACGTCGCGTCAAACGCCGCAGCCGCCTCAGCCTCCTGCGGCTGCGCCAAGTTTGCCGGCGGCCGCTGGTCGCGCGCCCTCGCGCGAAGAAGTCGATTCAAAAGTCGGCGAAATGCAGCAGAAGCTCGCTGAGCTCAAACGCGTCCAGCAAGAGTTGGAACGCGAGCGCGCTTCCCTGGAAGAAACGCGGCGGCGCCAGATGGAGTTCACCTCCGGTCGTCAGGAAATGCAGCAGCACCTGACCCGCGGCGTCGGTTTGCTGGAAGAAACGGAATTTTCCGCGCGCCGCGATTCCGAGCAAATGGCCAAAGCGCTCATTGATTTGCGGGAAGCGTTGGTCAAAGTCGAATCCGTCCGCGAAGAAGCCTGGACGAAAGACAACTTCAACGTTGAGCTCACGCGCGCGCTGACGATTATTGAGAACGCCCGCATGGAATGGAACACGGCCCGCTTGAAGTTTCCGGTTCTCTCCGGAGAAGTGGCTGCTCAGTCAAACCAGTCTGCCGCGCCGGAGAATGCTTTGGAAAATCTGATGCGACAAAAGAATTACGCCGAGATCTGCAAGCTGGGGCTCGCTTTGACCTGGCCGCTGGCCCTGGCTGGCCTGGCCATTTTCCTGGTGTTGCTGACGTTGCTCCTGCGCATGAAATGAGAGTGGTTCCATGGGATTGTTTAAAAAAAAACCTGATCCCATTTCCGAGCGGGCGCGCACGCTCAACGACCAAATCGTCGCGCTGGAATCGGAAATTAAAAAGCTCAGTGTGAAGGAGGCTCAGGCTTCCGCTCCCAGCGCTTCCCCAGCTTCTCGGCAACCACGGTTGCGTTCTACCGCTCTGCCCCATGGCCAGACCACCCTCAATTCCCCAGCCAGCGCGCCCCCAGCGCCGGCCACGCCGGAACCGATTTTCGAGGAAATGGATCAGCAGCGGTTGAAGAATCAGGCCGAAGTGGCCACGCCGGAGCATTACAACGAACTGGGTGTTCGCAAATACGACCTCGCGGCTTTCTGGCGGCGCATCAAAAACAACTTTCGCGGGCCGGCCACCTCGAATCCGAAGCTGGTTAATTATCTCGCGGCGGGAAGCATTCAGGGGCTTCGGCCTTTGCGCTACGAAAAACGGGTCGCACGGAATCGGTTCCTCGCGTTGGTGATCATTTTGGTTTTGGTCCTGTGGGGCGTCATCGCCATTTTTATCAAGCACAGTTAAACCGGTCATTGACTCCTATGGTCAGTTGGATTGTGATTCTTGGTCTTGCCGTCGTGATTGGCAGGGGAGTGGCCGCGATTATTAATTTCTGGCGCGGCAGTTGAATCATGCAGACGCAAATCGAAACGCCGGACGGAGTTTTCATCGTCACGTTTTCGGAACACGGCTTAACCGGCCTGGAATTTCCGGAGGTGGAGCGGACTTGTGCGCAGCAGCGCGCGACTTGGAACCTGCCGCCGAAGACTGGGCGTTGGCATGCGATGACAGTTCGCGCCGTGGTGGATATTCTGGCTGGAAGAACGCCCACGGCTTTGCCTCCGCTCGATTTCAGCATCGGCACGGATTTTCAAAAAAGTGTGTGGGCTGCCATCAGCCAGATTGGTCTTGGCAAAACCCAAACCTACGGTCAAATCGCCGCCTCCATTGGCAAGCCGCTCGCCGTGCGCGCAGTGGGCGGGGCGTGTGGCGCGAATCCCGTTCCCGTGCTCGTGCCGTGTCATCGTGTGCTGCCGAAGAGCGGCGGCATGGGCGGGTTTTCCTGTGGTTCGGAGTGGAAGCGCCGCCTGCTCGCGCGCGAAGGTATTCTGTTTCCCGCTCTGGGCGCGGCGCTCAAATAATTCGAAGAAGTCGCGCCCTGAATCGTCTCTTGCCGGCAAGATGCCCTTTCGGCAAAACTTTATGCAAATAACTTGGCGAATTTTGAAGTTGGGTTTGTTGTTTCTGTTCACGAGTTGGACCAGCCTCGCGGCGGAACCGGTCAAAGCAGGTGCGACTGCGGAAGAAACCCGACGCACCGCGCTGGCCGTGGAAGCGCTCGGGCGTCTGCAAGGCATGGACCTCGACCAGAATCCAAAAATCAAAGAGGCCGTTCTCAGAACATTGGCAAAGACCCGCGGCACCGCGAGCTTTGTGAAGCTTGTCCAGCAGTTCAATCTCAAAGGTCAAAACGCGGGCTTGCTGGAAGTGGCCATGCAAAATCCAGCAGACGAAACGGGCGTCGAAGCCATGCGGCTCGTTTTGGCGAGCAAGGATTTTGCTGACTTGCAGACGACGTTCGCGGGCACCAACACCACAGCAGCGGTCAAAGCCGCCGAAGCTTTGGGGAACGCCGGCGACAAAGCAGCGACCAGGCTGTTGCTGCCAATCGTGGCCGATCCGAAACGCGATGCCGCGTTGCGCAAACAAGCGGTGCGCTCGCTCGCGCAAACTTCCGAGGGAGCGGGCGCGCTGGTGCAACTCGCGAAAGAGGACAAGCTCTCCGATGATTTGAAATTCACGGCCAGCTCAGAACTGAATCGTGTTCGCTGGCCGGAAATCAAAGCGGAAGCTGCTAAAGTGTTGCCGCCGCCGCAGGGACAAAACGCGCAGACGCTGCCGCCGATGGCCGACTTGCTGAAAATGAAAGGCGACACGGCGAACGGCGCGAAGATTTTTTCCAGCCAGACGGTTGGTTGTGCAAGTTGCCATCAGGTGAAAGGTCAAGGCGTGGATTTTGGTCCCAACCTTTCGGAGATTGGCAGCAAGCTTGGTAAAGACGCGTTGTTGGAAGCCATTCTCGATCCGAGCGCCGGCATTTCTTTTGGTTACGAGGCCTTTCAACTCCAGCTCAAATCCGGCGACGAAGCGTATGGCCTGATCGTGAGCGACA
>JAYVQV010000039.1:0-3041 GCA_043776855.1 Limisphaerales bacterium
GGTGAGCTGCGCCGCTGGCTTGTGAAAATTCGGCGTGTTGTTGAGAATGCCGTTCGCGTGATTGTGCAGCCCAGTGTAGATGCAAGCCTTCGACGGCGAACAAACCGGATACGCCACGAAGGCGTTGTTGAAATAGACGCCCGACTTCGCAATGGAATCAATGCTCGGCGTCTGGATGCCCGGCGTGCCATTGCAACTTAACTGGCTGCTGTTGTCCTCGGTGAGGATGAACAGAATATTTGGCGGCGACGCAAAGTTGGTCGCGGCGCAGAACAATGTCAGGGCGGCGAGAATGGCTTTCATCATTTGTCGGTAGGGATCATGGTTGTGCTGCCTATTTTTCCACCGACCAGCGCGACACGATATTGGTGTGTGCGTTCTTGAATTGAATCACCGCGAGGTCAGGCGTTGATTTTTCAAAAGCAAGGCGCACATGAATCACTTTTCCAACAGCGGGTAATTCCACTTTCACCTCCTGCCAGTCAGCCGAATCCGCCAAGGTGAACGACGCGGTTTGCTCCGTCGAAAAATCACTCTGGCCTTGGGTGCGCCACGTCATTTGACCGCTGCCGCCACTAGGACAACGCAATCGCAACATGGCCGTCACTGGCCCGGCGAGATCAAGATTGTTGCGCGTGATGAATGTTTTTTTTGCGTTCGCATTGGGCTGGATGCGTAGGGAACCGTCCACCACCGCGAGCGTGCAGTCGCGGCCAAGCCAGCCTTGATTGGCATCGGCCGTCACCGGCGGCGCAACCGCTTTGCGATTGGCTTTGCGCGCAGGTTTTGAGGCTTTCACGCCGGTCAGGTTGACGTGGTCATCGTAAAACATTTGATCCTCATCAACGATGGCGCGTGGCAAACCCGGCGGCGGCAACGTCGCATTCCAAGCCATGAGCCGCTTTTCCAAATCCGCCGCGACCTCGGGAAATGTTGCGATGAGGTTATTCGTCGTCTCGGAAACTCCGTCCGGCAAATTTAGGTCAAAGAGATAACGCTCATCCTGGCCAAGCAAAATCAGTTTCCAGTGATCCGCGCGAATCGCCGCCTGCGAACGCCAGCGCCAGAACAAGGCTTCGTGTGGATCGCCCGCCTTTTCGCCCAGCACGAACGGCAGCAGATTCACGCCGTCCAGTTTTTGATCGGGCGGCAGACCGGCGAGCGCCACAGCGGTAGCGGCGACGTCCAAATTGATGACGGGTTTTTCGTAGACTTTTCCAGCGGGGAACGTGCCGGGCCACGCGGCGAGAAACGGCGTGCGGATGCCGCCGTCGGTCAACATTCCTTTTTCGCCGGTGAGCGGAAGATTCAGTGAACCATCCCACGCGCCCGCCTTGAGTGGCGCACCGTTGTCGCCGATGAAAAAGATGAGCGTGTTGGTCTCGTTCCCCTGCTCGCGAAGTTTGGCGCGGATTTTACCGATGCCTTCATCCATCGCCGCAATCATGGCGAGCGCCTGCCGCCGTTCCAGCGGCAGGTTCGTGGGCGTTTTGGAAAACCACGGTTCGGGCGACTCCAGTGGAACGTGCGGTGTGAAAAAAGCGAGGTAGAGAAAGAACGGATCGTGCGCGTGGCGGTCAATGAATTGCACGGCGGCATCCGCCTGCCAGACGCAACGAAAGCGTTTGTCGGTGAGCGTCTGCGGCGCGTTGATAAGTTTGCGGCCTTGCAGATCGTGTGAGGCGATGAACTTATCCATCTGGCCGGTGTAGTATTCGTCGAAGCCCTGATGCAGTGGTAAAAACGCGCTGGCGTTCTGGTGCAGGTTCGCCTTTTCCTCTTTGTTGCCTTTTTTATCCGGCGGCGGTTCGAGATGCCATTTGCCAACCTGGCAGGAAACATAGCCCGCCGCTTTCAGTCGTTCGGCGATGGTCAATTCAGCCAGCGGCAACGGGCCTTTTCCATTGTCCTCCACGCCGAATTTTTCCTGATAACGCCCGGTGATCACGCCGGCGCGCGACGGCACGCACTGCGGCGCGCTGACGTAGCCGTGGCTAAATCGCACTCCCGCCCGCGCGAGCGCGTCCAGATTCGGCGTGCGAATATCTTTGTCCACGCCTTGCGCGCCAAGATCGGCCCAACCATGATCGTCGCTGTAAATAAGGATGATGTTGGGCTTGGCCGTCGCCGCCAGCGCCGGGCTGCCGAGCATTCTGGCCAGAACGATTCCAGACAGCACTGCTTTGAATAAATTTTTAACCATGTGCTTATTTATTTTCCGTGCTCTGGTAACGAAAATTAAAGCGTCCTTCCGGCGCAGCGTCGCCGCTTAAGTAGGTGTCCATAATGTCACCAGGTTTCAGCGCGTTGTCCCACCACTTGAAATCCAAAGTAAAATTCTCCGCACCGTTCAAACCCAGCGCCGCACGCGGCACGGCCAGCATCAATTCATTTCCGCGCACGGTGAATGAAACCTTCGCCACGCGCTCCCAATTCCAGCCGCCGGTATTTTTCTCCAGCCAAGTTTCGTTGCCGTCCACCGTGCGGTTGAGGATGTAGTCGTAGCCTGCCCAGCCGGTCTTGGGATTATGATCAGCATCAATCAAAAGCCACATCCAGTTCGTGCCGGTGCTGGGCGAAATACTTTGCCGCGTCTGCGCATAGAAAAAAATCTTCGTCGCATCGCGCGCGACTTTCATCCGCGTCAGGTCGTTGCGTCCGCTCGCGTTGGTGTAATGCACCGCGCCGCGACCGAAGTTGCGATGGTCGTCATCGAACGCGGGATCGGTGAACTCCGGCGCGACCGCCGCCCACTGGCTAAAGTCGCCTGTGACACTGATGGTTTTTGCGGACGAGGCCAATGGCAGGGCCGGCGCACCTTTGTAGCGGCGCACGTTCGCGACGAGCTGGTAATAATAATTGTCGTTGTGCAGTCCCGTGACCGGCTCAATATCGCGGCTGTATTCCTGATCGTATTGATCCACGAAGAGCACCGGCACTCCCGGACGACTATATTTGCCCGCCGTCCATTCGTTCCAGCCCGTGACCATCACGAACGGCGCATCTAGCTCGAACGCGCGCTGCCATTGCTCGGCAAAATT
>JAYVQV010000040.1:0-3032 GCA_043776855.1 Limisphaerales bacterium
GAAAATTACGACATCCACGTTGCGCGCCAGATGGTCGCGGGCTGCGACATCTGGTTGAACAACCCGCGCCGTCCGCTCGAAGCGTCCGGCACCAGCGGCATGAAGGCGAGCTGCCACGGCTGCATGGGCTTCAGCATCATGGACGGCTGGTGGCGCGAAGGCTACGACGGCACGAACGGATTTTCGATTGGCGAAGATTCTCATTCGGACGACGTGGACGAACAAGACCGCGTGGACAGCGCGAATCTTTACGCCGGCCTCACCGAGCAGATTGTGCCGATGTTCTTCAACCGCGACGCGCAAGGCATTCCGCGCGAATGGATCCAACGCATCCGCCGCAGCATGGCCACGCTCGTGCCGCAGTTCACCACCGACCGCATGGTGAAGGAATACACGGAGAAGTTTTACCTGACGAAGTGACGCCGCAGCGGCGTTCAAATAAGTTTAACTCTGCATCCTCGCCGGATAATTTCGGCGGGGATTTTTTTTATTCACCCCAGACGCCAGACGATGCTGGGTGCCGCTTGACCCGGTTGCGGTCTGGCTCCCTCGCCCCGCGAGGCACGAGCGGGGAGAGGGCTGGGGAGAGGGGATTTTTATTTCGCCAACCATTGGCCTCCTCTCCCCCGTCCATAGCCGCTGTCGCTGCTCCTCCTCCGAGGAGGCGAGGGAGTGGAATCCACGGCGAAGCACAACCGGGTCAAGCTGCACCCCCGGCGAGGACAGTCAGGATTCTTCCTTCGACTTCAATGCGCTCTTCCATGCGAAAACTAAAAACCCTTGCGGAAAAGAAACACGGGCGGCGTCATTTGCAGACGCCGCCCGTGATGTTTTCAAATCTTAATAACGGTCACGACCACCACCACCACCACCACCACCACGGTCGCCGCCACCACCGCCACGGAAATCGCGGCGCGGTCCACGGTCGCCGCCGCCACCACCACCGCTGCGCGGCGGACGGTCTTCTTTCGGGCGGGCGACATTGACGGTCAACGCGCGGTTGTCCATCTGCTGTCCGTTGAGCGCCTGAACGGCCTTCTCGGCTTCTTCGGCGGTGGACATGGTCACGAAGGCGAAACCGCGGGAGCGGCCGCTCATGCGATCCATCATGATGTTAGCTTCAACGACCGTGCCGTGCGCCGCGAAGGCGTCGTGCAAGTCATTTTCAGTGGTGTTGAAGGAAAGATTTCCTACAAACAATTTGTTGTTCATTTTTCGATTCGCTGTTCAAGCAACTTGCTTTTCGGACTGTTCCCGACTGCCGGGTTTCAAATCGTCACTGAACCACCGTTCACCTGAAGATTCACCATGTTCGGAAAGGATATGTTCTTTCACAGACGCGGCGAGTCTAGCGAAACCGGTTTCGCCGTCAATCCCATTGTGCAACCTGATAAAACCCTCTAGCATCAGACGATGCAAGCGGTTCTCGACTACCTGAAACAAAATCAAAAACGCTTTCTCGCGGAGTTCTGCGAGTTCCTGCGCTTCCCCAGCGTCTCCGCCCAATCCCAGCACAACGCCGACCTCCACGCCTGCGCGGCCTGGCTCGCCGCGCACTGCGAACAGATCGGACTCACGGCGAAAATTCACACCACCAAGCGCCACCCCATCGTCACCGCCACCACTCCGCGCGTGAAAGGCAAAGGCCGTAAACATTTCATGGTCTATGGCCATTACGATGTGCAGCCCGCCGAGCCGTTTGAATTGTGGCAATCGCCGCCGTTCGAGCCGCGCATCGTCGGACGAAATCTTTTCGCGCGCGGCAGCACGGACAACAAAGGCCAAAACTTCGCGCACCTCAAAGCCGTCGAAGCCTATCTCAAAACCGGCACGCCCCTGCCCTGCGACCTGACCTTCGTGCTTGAAGGCGAAGAAGAAATCGGCAGCGCCAGTCTCGATGCGTTTCTCAAGACGCACAAAAAAGAACTCGCGTGCGACGCCATCGTGATTTCCGACACGGGAATGCCCGCGCTGAATTGTCCCGCGCTCACCATCGGCTTGCGCGGCATCATCGCGTTCGAGATCACGCTGCACGGCCCCGCGCGCGACCTGCACTCCGGCATCTTTGGCGGCTCCGTGGACAATCCCGCCATGGCGCTCGCGCAACTGCTCGCCAAAGTCCGCGACAAAAATGGCCGCATCACCATCCCCGGCTTTTACGACGGCATCATCCCGCTCACGAAATTTGAACGCGAACAATCCAAGCGTTACCCGATGAAAGACGCGCAGTTGAAAAAGATGATCGGCGCGCCGCAACTCTTCGGCGAACGCGGCTTCTCGCCGACGGAACAACGCAGCGCCCGGCCCACATTCGAGATCAACGGTCTCACGAGCGGTTATCAAGGCGAAGGCAGCAAGACCATCGTGCCGGCCTGGGCGCGCGCGAAAATCACCTGTCGTCTCGTGCCTGGCCAGACGCCGCAACGCGTGCGCGCCGCCGTGCTGGGCTGGCTCAAGAAAAATTCCCCGCCGACCGTGCGCCTGGAAATTTCCGCCGGTCACGGCGCGGAAGCCTACCACGTTTCGCCGGCAGGTCCCGCAGCGCAAGCGTCGTTGCGCGCCTTGAAACTCGCGTTTGGTCGTGACCCCATCGTCATGCGCGAAGGCGGTTCCATTCCCATCGTGAATCAGTTCAAGAAAATCCTTGGCGCAGATTCCCTGCTGCTCGGCATTGGTTTGCCCGATGACAACGCCCACTCGCCGAACGAAAAGTTCAACCTCGACTGCTTTGAAAAAGGCCAGTTGATGAGCGCGCACCTCTGGCAGGAACTGGCGAAGTAGAGCATTTCAATAAACACTGTGGCCGGATTTTCAGATTGGGAAGGAAACGTCCGTGAGGTTTTGGACTGCTAGCGCGTGACCCGTTCACCCACCACATTTGCGTAACGACCACGGCATTTCTTGAACCCGAACTCCGAAGTTGGGGATCCCCGGCGTCGGGGTGGAACCGGCTTCCAGCCGGTTGAATTTGGCTTCCAGCCAAATTCCGTTGGCGGCGAAAATTGTCAACCAACGTTCACGTCATGCGTTGC
>JAYVQV010000041.1:0-3032 GCA_043776855.1 Limisphaerales bacterium
GCTGGGGCCAAGTTTCACCGTGGAGATTCCGCGTCCACGCGACCGCAAGAGCATCAACCACGACGAACATTTCAAAAAACTGCGCCGCGAGATTGTAGAATTTATGCTCAATTCTAAAACGGATCGCCACACGGCCATCACCAGGAAATTAATTTTGCCGGACATCGAGCCGGAAGATTTGAACATCCCGCGCACCATGACCGCCTGGCGCAAGACGCCGATCCGCAAGCGTGAACAACAGGAAGAATCCGTGGAGGTAAAACCGTGAACAACTACGTTGAATTATCGAAGCTCACGAAAGTTTATCCCACGCCGAAAGGCGAGGCGGTCATCGTGAAGGATTTCAACCTGAACATCCAGAAGGGCGAATTCATCACGCTCATCGGCCACAGCGGTTGCGGCAAGAGCACCGTGCTTTCGATGCTCGCGGGATTGAATGACATTTCTGACGGTGCAATTATTCTGGCCGGGCGCGAACTTTCCGGTGCGGGGCCGGATCGCGGCGTGGTGTTCCAATCGCCTTCGCTGCTGCCGTGGATGACGGCTTACGAAAACGTGATGCTTGGCGTGGAGCAGGTTTTCTTCACCGCGAGTAAACTGGAGCGGCAGGAAATCGTGGAGTATTACCTCACCGTCGTCGGCCTCGCGGATTCGATGCACAAGAAGCCCGCCGAGCTGTCGCAAGGCATGAGGCAGCGCGTTGGCATCGCCCGCGCGTTTGCGCTCAAGCCGAAGATGCTCTTGCTGGACGAACCGTTCGGAATGTTGGACTCGCTCACGCGTTACGAACTCCAGCAAGTCCTCATCGAACTCTGGCGCAAAAATAAAATCACCGCGCTGATGGTCACGCACGACGTGGACGAAGCATTATTCCTCTCCGACCGCATCGTGTGCATGACCGACGGCCCGGCGGCAGAAGTCGGCGAAATCATGGAAGTGAATTTCCCCCGCCCGCGCGAACGCAAAGCCGTGATGGAGCATCCCGATTATTACAAACTGCGCGAACACCTGATCGAGTTCCTCGAAGTCCGCGCGCATCGGAAAAATATTCCAGACTCACGCGAAGGCCGCGAAGGGGAGGAGAGCCATTCCCCGATTCCAAAAATTGAACCGCCCCTTTCTGTCGTGATGAGGCTGACCTGAAAAAATTATTTCCAAAACCTTTGCGCCCTTGGCGTGAGGATTTCGTTCTAAACCAAAAACTAAAAAAATGAAAAACCAACTCAAACATCTCTCCGCCGGTGCGCTCGTGCTCGCCGCGCTCAACGACGTTCAGGCGCAATACGCCCCGCCCCCGCCGCCGCTGCCGTTCCAAGGCTTCATCAACGAGTATCTTCGTGCCAAAGACCCCTACATGAACCAGTGGGATTTTGGCGGCGACCTGCGCCTCCGCTATCAGGCCAACGAAGGTTACGGCATTGCGGGCAGTGCCGGCTCGGTGGATTTCCGACGCACCGGCGCGAACATCAACAACGAATTTTATCTCTCCAAACTAAAAGTCCACGCCGGCTATACGGACAAATGGTGGAGCGCGTATGTCGAGTTGCGCAGCAGCGTGGCTTTGAGCGATGACCGCAAGGCCTTCGTCGTGGCCGCGCCGCCGCTGCCCGACACCTACACCCGCCGAGGCAACGGCCCGGAACATGACCCGCTTGATCTGCATCAGGCGTATGTCACGCTCGGCAACCACAAGGAATTCCCCGTGTCGCTGAAAGTCGGTCGTCAAGAATTGAGCTACGGCGAAGAGCGGCTCGTGGGCGCGTTCGCGTGGAACAACATTGGCCGCGTGTTTGATGCCGCCAAGGTGCGCTGGCAAAACGAATGGGTCGCGGCAGAAGCATTCTCCGGCTGGGTCGTGATTCCCGAAAGCACGCGCTTCAACGAGCCGAACACCCAGGACTGGTTCTCCGGCATTGACGCCATCAGCCTGAAAATTCCCAAGACGATTCTTGAAGGTTATTTCTTCGCGCGCAACGTCACCCGCGCGGCGGGCAACTACGACAACAGCCCGCAATTTCCGCAGCCGACCGCCCGCGACATCTACACCGTCGGCGGTCGCTTGAAAAACAAGCCCGGCGAAATCGGCAACTTCGACTACACCATCGAAGGCGCGTATCAGTTCGGTGATTTCGCCGCCTCGGCAGTCTCCGCGCGCCTGCGGCAGGACGCGTTCATGTTTGTCGCGCAAGGCGGCTACACGTTTGCGGATTTGTGGGCCACGCCGCGCCTCGGCCTGGAATATTCCTACGGCTCCGGCGATGACAACGCCAAGGACGGCGTTCACGGCACGTTTGAAAATCTGTTCCCGACGAACCACAAGTTTTACGGCTACATGGATTTTGCCTCGCTGCAAAATTTGCAGGACGTGCGTTCTCTCCTGACTTTCAAGCCCACGCCGCGTTCCAGCGTGGCGGTGGAAGGCCACGCCTTCTGGCTCGCGAACAAGAATGACGCCTTCTACAACGTTGGCGGCGGCGCACGCACGACCGGTGGCTACGGCGCGAACAACACACGCGGCAATTTCCTCGGCACGGAGATTGACGTGATCGCTGGCTACGCCGTCACGCGCTTCGCCCAGATCGAAGCCGGCTACGGCCACTTCTTCACCGGCACATACATTGACAAGTCGCTCGCCAAAGTTGGCGGCAGCAAAGGCGCTGACTGGGTCTATTTGCAGACCATGATTAAGTTTTAGCCGGAACGATGCCGTAGGACAGGCGTCGCGCCTGTCTCCATCTGAAAAAACTCCCGCTTGAGCAGATCGCTGGGCGGAGCGACGGCCAAGCAATTCAAACGCACTGATGGGTGGGCGGTTTCAAATTAAATGGAGACAGGCGCGACGCCTGTCCTACGCTGGCAACGCCACCGCCGCGTCGGTTTTAACTGCATGGTTTCGGTTTAGCCCGAATTCCGAAGTTAGAAACTCGGGGTTGAAAATTTCCGCAGTGTCCGCAGCGGCTTCCCTCTCCCCTCGGAGGGGAGAGGGATTGAGGGTGAGGGGTGGTTCCGGAACCGCTGGCACAAAATGTTTC
>JAYVQV010000042.1:0-3021 GCA_043776855.1 Limisphaerales bacterium
CCTTAATTCAGAAACGGAGCGCGGGTCTATGACCCGCAGCGGCCACGCCCAAACCGAACCGTTGCCAATAAACAGTGACGTTCGGAAATCTGGAACGGCTGCGGCTCACAGAGCCGCGCTCCGCAAATTCAGGCACTACCATCGCCGCCGCGCGATTGACGCTTGCGGTTTTTCTGCTAGGTTGTGCGGCCTTTTATGAATCGTAATCCGCATGTCGCAATTGTCGGTGCCACGGGAGCCGTGGGCATCGAGATGATCAAGACTCTTGAGAAAAGAAATTTTCCCGTGGGCAAGCTAACCCTGCTCGCCTCGGCGCGCTCGGTCGGCAAGAAATTAAAATTTCGCGGCAAGGCTATCGCCATCAAAGAACTCACCAAGGATTCTTTTGCGGGCGTTGACATCGCGCTGTTCAGCGCGGGCGGCGGCATCTCGAAGGAATTTGCGCCCATCGCGGCCAAGGCGGGCTGCGTGGTCGTGGATAATTCCAGCGCGTTCCGCCAAGACCCGAACGTGCCGCTCGTCGTCCCCGAAATCAATGCGGCGGACGTGAAGAAACACAAGGGCATCATCGCGAATCCGAATTGCACCACGGCCATCACGCTGATGGCGTTGTATCCGCTGCACAAAAAGTTTGGCGTCAAAAGAATTTTTGCTTCGAGCTACCAAGCCGTCAGCGGCACGGGCGCGCAGGCGATTGAAGAATTGAAGCGGCAGGTCGGACAAGTCGTCGCCGGCAAGAAGGTGACGAAGGAAGTTTATCCGCACCAGATCGCATTCAACGTTTTGCCGCACGTGGATTCATTTCTGCCGACGGGCTACACGAAGGAAGAAATGAAGATGGAGAACGAAGGCCGCAAAATCATGCACCACGCAAAATTTCGCGCGAGCGTGACCTGCGTGCGCGTGCCGGTCTATCGTTCGCACTCCGTTGCCGTGAGCGCGGAATTTTCCAAGCCCGTGACCGTGGCTGCCGCGCGCGCCGTGTTGAAAAAAGCTCCCGGCCTCGACGTGGTGGACGAACCGGAAAATAAAATTTATCCGATGCCGCTGAATACTTCCGAACAATACAATTGCCAGGTCGGGCGCATTCGTCTCGACTGCGCGCTGGATAACGGCCTGTGCTTTTGGATTTCCGGCGACCAGTTGCTCAAGGGCGCGGCGTTGAACGCGGTGCAGATTGCGGAAGAACTGTTGAAATAAAATTCGGCGAAACCTTTGCCGTCAGTCTCCGTCTGTGCGAGGCTGGCGGCAGTTTTATTTAGGCATTCAATTTCATGAGTAAAATCAAACGGCAGGAATCGGCGCAGGCGGTCAACACGTTTCAATTCACGCTGGCGGGTCTGATTATTTTCAGTCTGGCGCTGATGGGCGGCGCGTCCTTCATCACTTACAAACTGGCCGGTGGCCGTGCGGCGTCGGGCTTCGTGGTGGATACCAAGGACAAGAGCAGCACCGTCCGCAGCGGTGCGTGGGGAACTTTGCTGACGCGCGACATCCAACTGGAGCGCCCGACGGAGTATCTCACGGAGGAAGTCACCACGCCAAAGCCCGAAGTCTGGACATTTTCGGGCATGAAGCTGGACGCGGTGAAAAATTTGTTCGCCCAGAATGGAATCTCCGCCGACCAAATCACCGAGGCATTTGCGGCCGGAAATGTTGCCGAGAAAAAATCCGGCCTTGAACTCGTGCCTTCGGAGAAATTTCTTTTGTCGCTCACCCCGGAGCAGCGCCATAAATTATATCCCGTCTTGGCTGGCACCGGCGTGAATCTCTACCTGGACTTCCCCTACATTTTTCCCGGCGATGACCTGCAAGGCATCGTCACCGATGCGCGGCTGAACCCTGACGACGTGGCATTGCTGAAACGGCTGGTCTATCCCAACGGCACCGCGCAGCAGCTTGCCGACTACGCGTTCCTGCTCGAAAAAATTCCCACCGTGGAGCGGCGCGTGGCGCTGACCCGCGCCTTGTCCCGCCAGTCCGCGGTGCTCGCGCGTCTCGCCGTGCAGCCGGACACGGACATTGACAAGATAGCGGGCTATTGGGGCAACGTGCCGAATGTGCGTTTCACCGACATCCGCCCGCTGATGGAATCGCTCAAGCAACTGCCCGAGGGCGGCAGCATGAGCCTGCTCTATTTCCTGCCCAAGTTCGCGCGCGAGCGGCTCTACACTTTCCCGTTGCCCGCGCAGCCCGGCGAGCCGACGATGGACTGTCATTGGACAACCTTTAATTTTTCCAGCGAAACACCCGACAACCGTTTCAACGACCCGGCCTACGCGGTGCAATACATCCAGAAAAATTTCTATCAGGTCGCCGCGCCGTCGCAGTGTGGCGACATCCTGTTGCTGATGAATGAAAAACAAGAAGTGAAACATTCCGCCGTCTTCATCGCCGACGACATTGTGTTCACGAAGAATGGCAACAACTACCGTCAGCCGTGGATGCTGATGCGGATTCCCGACCTGCTCGCGACTTATCCCGCCACGCCGCCGATGCGCCCCGTTTATATGCGGCGCCGGACGGAATAAAAAATCATTTCGCGCCCGCTTCCTTCATGTAGGCGCTGGAGATTTTGATGTTCGCCGCCTTGGCGATGTCCATCACACGCACGAGCTGGCCCCACGGCGCGGATTTGTCCGCCCGCAACGCGAGCCGCGCTTCGCCGCCAGTGGCGCGGGCTTTTTCCGCGTCCAGCACCAGCCGGTTGCGCAATTGTTCCGGCGTCACCACATCGCCTGCGATTCCGTAACGCAGCGCGCCGCTCGCTTCGATGCTGATGAACAGCGGCGGGCTTTCGTTCGCCCCCGACTTCAGCGCGGTCGTGGATTCCGGCAGCGCCAGCCGCAGCGCGGGCTGCTGCTTGAACGTCGTGGTGCAGATTAAAAAAATCAGCAGCACGATCAGCACGTCAATCAAAGCGACGATGATGACGGCGGGCGCGGTGCGGCGTTTGTGGACGAGAAATTTCATTTCTTTTTCCCCGCGTGCTGGCGGCGGATGAACTCGGCGCAAATGGTT
>JAYVQV010000043.1:0-11822 GCA_043776855.1 Limisphaerales bacterium
GGCAAACAATTTTACCTCTATGTTTTGCAAACCATTGACCGCGCTGACGCTGAAATCGGCGGCTCGGAAAAACCGTTCGCCGAGGAAGCGGTGACGACCACCGCTCTGGTAAATTTCCCATCAACCTCAACCGCCCTTAAACCATGAAATATCTCGTTCTGCTTCCAATCGTGTTCGTCGCCTCGTGTGCCTCGCATCCGCAACTCGCTCTTCGCCCCGCGCCGTCAGCAGCGGTCGCTCCGGCTGAATCCGTGCGTTACCCAGAGGTGGTGCGCGCTTATCAGGTCGGACGATTGGTTGATCAAACCAATCCCGATCTGATGACGGAAGCGCACCCGGTTTATCGCCTCGAAGTTTCTCCACGCTGGAACCTTCACCCCGGTTCACCGAACGCTGTGAACCTATTAAACCCGCCCCCAGACGCCGCATTTTCGCCGCCGCCAACCGACGATGCCGTCAGCGCCGAAATAAACCGTCAGCGCGAAACCACCGCGCTCGTCATGCAACAAGCCACCGCGCTGGCGCAATCTTATCAGCAGTTGCAAGGAATTATCGGCGAAATGAAAACCGTCGCCAAAAATAATGCGCTTCTAAATGCTCGGCTCACCGCCACCGAGCAGCGCGTCGCTAATTTTGAAAAGGACAACGCAGCGTCAGGAGCCACCAATGACGCTTCTAATTTTTTACCGGAATCAAATGGTTCCCCCAAACCCTGAAATCAATTTACCGGAACGGGACGGTTACCGCCTCGTTCCGGTGAACACGGCAAATGCCGCGTAAACCAAAACAACAAAACAAATCGTATGAGCAAAACAAAAACATCCGCGCCAGCGAGCGCCAACGGCAATGCCGCCCCCGGCGAACCGCCTACCTTCCGCAGCAACCCGGAGGTGGACGCCAAGATTGATGGCTACATCAAAGAGAACCCGAAGTATTGGACGTATGTCCAGGCGATGCCCCGCGAGCGGCTCGAACGCAGCGTCGTCCTCAACGAGGTGCGCGAACTGGATCGCCAGCAACGCATCCGCGAGGGCGTCCTGAAACAGATCAATAAAAATCCCGAACTGAAACAGGCCTACGAGCTTTTGGTTAAGGATTTGCCGGAAGACCAGAAGGAAGGCGTCATCGCCCAGATCGGCCGCACCACCCGCCGCGCCGTTGCCCGCGTCCAAGGCCAGCAACAACAGAAGCCGGAAACCGTCGGCGTTTGATTCGCACATCGCCACCCCGGCTTGAGACTCGTCAAGCCGGGGTGATTTTTTGATTTTTACTCGATTGATTTGAGGCGAATAGTTCAAGCATGGCTTTAACTACGCGTCTCAAATCAATCAAAACTATTCTGGCAGCAGATTGAGCAACCTGTCTCTGACATGCCTTCCGGCTGACTACGGAGTGTAAATCATTCCGCTGCGTAGCAGCGGCTACATACATAATGTATTCACTTATTGCTAACTGCATACATTATGTAATAATAGCTTTGTGGCAAAAAATCATCAGGAAAAAGTGCTGAAGCTCACGCGCAAGCTGGGAGTGCTGCGTCCGCGCGACCTGAAATCTATTGGCGTCCCGCGAACTCACCTTAAACAACTGATTGAACGCGACCAACTCCTGAAAACCGGACGTGGGCTTTACGTCCAAACCGATGCCCCGATTACAGAAAATCATTCGCTGGCAGAGGCGGCCAAACGGTCGCCGAAGGGAGTGATCTGCCTGGTGTCCGCCCTGCGCTTCCACGGCCTCACCACTGAAAACCCAGCCGAGGTTTGGATGGCGATCCCACGTGGAACGCGGCCACCAAAATCCACCACCCCGGCGCTGCGCGTGGTGACGCTTTCGGGAGAAATGATGACCAAGGGAATCAAACATCATGTTATTCAAAGCGTGTCCGTGCCGATCTATTGTGTCGCGAAAACTGTGGCCGATTGTTTTCGCTTTCGTAATCGCATTGGTGTGAACATTGCCGTCGAAGCACTGCGCGATGCGTGGCGGGACAAGAAAGCTACTTCTGAGGAACTCTGGCATTACGCCAAAGTCTGCCGGGTGCTTAACGTGATGCGCCCCTACTTCGACAGCCTCGCATGAAGAATCCTGCGGCTTCAGTCCATGCCCGCCTGACCCAGCGCCGGACAAAAACGGGTGAAGATTACAACGTGCTGCTGGTGCGCTTCACGTTGGAGCGTTTGCTCTACCGGTTGTCCCGTTCCAGCCATCGGGAACTGAAATTGATTGTTCGTGAAAAGAACATTGGAGATGGCAGGCGCGATGGCGGGCGGGTTCGTTTGGATGATGGTCAGTGTGCCGTTGGTGTAGCTGATGTTGTAGTTGGCAGAAGCCAGGCCGGAAGGAATGATGCTGTAAGCGCCCGCCGCGATGGCCCCCTGTGACGTGCCGCCGTAACTCACGCTGCCGCCAAGCGAAGCGGAGGTGTCGCCGTTCACGAAACCGAAATACATCACGCCGTTGCCGCCAGCGAAGGCGACGCCGTCGTAATTTTTATTGGTGCTGTTCGCGGTGACGCCCAGCGGCGCGGGATTTACTGTCACCATCACGGTGGCGGTGTTGGTGTTGTAATTCACCGAGTCCGTCGGCGTGAAAATGACGGTGACGTTGGTGCTGGCCGGCTTCGGCACAAGGTTGGGCGTGGCAAAGGAAAAACCTCCAGCGACAACTGCTCCCAAGGCGTTCGTCGCGTTGCCGCTGCCCAATGTGGAATTCGTCAACGTCTGGCCGTAAGTAATCGGCGTGGTTGTCGGCACGGTTCCAATCAATGGCGTCGCCTTGTTCACCGTCACGTTGGCGGCGTTGGTGATGGAGTCAAACGTCGTGGCAACCACGACCGCGTAGCTGCCGGAATCCGCGACGACGACATTAGTTAATGTCAGCGTTGAGTTGGTTCGCCCGACAAGGTTCGTTCCGCTGCGGAGCCATTGATACGTCACGCTGTCGCCGATCACGCTGATGGTGAGGGTGACGTTCGCGGTGACATTGGTTATCACGGAGACGGGCGGCGTGAGAATCATCGGCTGCCGTTCGTAAGCACCGGCGTCCAGGTGACCGAACTTGGGTTTGATGCCAGTGTCACCGGACGCGGCGCTGGCGTTCATTCCGACGAGCGAGACAGCGGAAGCCGCCATCATGCTCGTGGCAAGAAAATCGCGGCGATTCATTTCAGAAAGATTTATGCGGTTCATGTTTTTGTTTGGCGGTGCGTCTGGAAAGATTAAAACGACGCCTGCGCGCAAACAACTACCCGCTTGCGTCCAAGCCAATACCCTTTTGCGCCGCGCCGAAGTTGAAGCCCGAACCCGGAGTCCTCGCGCGCGTGAGAGGAAGAAACCAGCAGAAGAATTTATGTGATCTTTTTGGCTGCTTTGGCCGGCGGCAGATAATTTTCCTGCGAGACGACTCTCCGTCCGGTTTTGGCTTCCAGTTCCAGCCGGGCTTTCTTGGCGATGCGTCCGCCGGTTTTCGCGGCGGCTTTATTTTCAGTCAGGCCCGTGGCCGCCACGCTCTCGGCGATCTGACGCGTGGATAATTCCGCCAGCGCAGTGAAAATCAATTCCGCCTCGCTCATGTGGTCGCGCAGGTTTTCCGTTTTGAGACCTTTCAAATTTTTATGCCCGGCACGCTCACGCCCGTCCATTCCTGATGAATGATGTTGGTGAGGATGGTAAATTCGTCACCCGGTTTGATGTCGTGCCCGGCCCAGTAATCGGTGAGCTTGTTGCGCGTTTCCTGACCGGTCATGC
Source organism: Limisphaerales bacterium (assembly GCA_043776855.1). Taxonomy (GTDB): domain Bacteria; phylum Verrucomicrobiota; class Verrucomicrobiia; order Limisphaerales; family UBA11358; genus UBA11358. The sequence goes on from JAYVQV010000043.1 coordinate 3,750, forward strand.
GCTGCTCGATCCACTTGGTGCTGCGACGCTGTTTCTGCCACGTTTCGCGGGCGCGGGCGAGCGCGGGATCGGCCATTTCCTGCATCCGTTCGTAGCCGACTTTGGCGAGCCAGAGCTTGATGGGTTCGGCCTTGGGGCTGGGGACGCTTTGCACGAGGCGCAACAAAGTCTCGGCGGTGGCAACGTCGGTAAGATAATTTTTGCCATCGGCAGCGGGCATTTTCAGTTGGTTACAATTTGTAACCGACTGACTTCCCTCCTTCTTGAGCCGGTGTTTCAGGACTTTCCAATAGTTCTGGGCAAGCTTGTAATCCGGCTGCTGGGTCAGCACCCGGATGATGTCCACGACGGAGAACCACCACGTCTCGGTGGCTTCGTCGTAGTGGCGGCGGATTTCGTGGCCTTCAAAAATGGCGAGGTTTGTTTTCATGGTGTTGCTCTGCGTTTGCATGAGTTTAATGGGAATTCCAACCGGTGACAATTTGTTACCGACTGCGGGCCAGTGCCGGGTCTTGCCGGCGAATGGTGTGCAATTCGACCGGCGCAATGCCGGAATACCGTTCGATGGCGAGCAGCGCATCGGAGGCTTCGACCGCGCCGTGCTGTCGCGTATCGCCGGAAAGAATCACCCGCGCTTTTCGCGCGTGCGCCAGCCACAATAATTGGTGCATCTGGCGACCACCAATTTGGCCGGCCTCATCCACCACCACGATGGCGCCGACAGTCAGTTCGCTCTTGATCAGAAAATTGGCAATCGTTGTGGGCGACGGGAAGCCCGCGCTTTCCATGTCCACGACCTGCTGTCGCTGCGGTGCGAGCACAATGACGCGTCGGCCAACTTGTGTGATTTGCTGAACCAGTTCGCGCAGCACAAAACTTTTGCCCGTGCCAGCACCGCCCCGGAAAAGCGACACGGAGTTGGTGGAACGAACCAACGCTTCCAGAGCCAGACGCTGCTCGTCATCCAGTTTTGGATTCACCGGCTGGGAATCTTCCACGAAGGAATGGCAAGTGCCGCCGCCATCTTTGACGTGCTGGACAATTTCCATCTCGCGCAGTAGCACTTCGCGTAACGTGACTTCATTGGGGCGTTCGGTATGTGTGTTGGTTCATTGCGAGAAGGGTCTCAAGCGGCTGACTTTGCCGCCGTTGGAGGCTGATGGGAAAACTGCCAAATGGTTTAAGTTCTGGCGGCTGATAGTTTGACGGCTCTTAAAATTGCGGAATCTCAATATAAAGTTTTGATTGTAGATTCAAAATCACTGCAACCCGCGAAATAAGTTTTGGGAGATGCCCACCAAATTACCGGCTGTCATTCGGAAGTGGTATTAGACGGCTTCGCCAAAGCCAGTGCGCGTTTTCTATGAAATAAAACGCAAACACATCTAGTCTAATTTTATCGTCAAACATACCATGCAACAAAATCTGTAATTTCAACAAAAGCATACCCATTCATTTATGATCATGAAAACCTCAATCCTCGCTGCCCGAATCGTTGTTGTAACCGCACTGGTGACCCTAATGGTCGGTTGCCAGTCGAGCAGCACACAAACCGCTGGCAGCGCCGCTCTATCGGCACCAGCATCGCAACCCATGGTTGCGCCCGCTATGGTTCCAATCGCGAATCCAGTCGCCACGGCATCGTCCGTTGCCAAAACTGAGATTCGCATCAAGGCCGGTGCTGCCGAGGCATTCAAGGATTCTGCTGGCAATGTTTGGTCTCCCGACCAGGGATTCAGCGGCGGTGATACCATCGAGCGGGCTGATTTGAGCATTGGCAACACTACCGAGCCGGGCATCTATCGCTCTGAGCATTATTCGATGGATTCATTTTCTTGCCCGCTACCCAACGGCAAATATATGGTGAAGCTGCATTTCTGTGAAACCTACGACGGCATTGATGGTCCGGGGCAGCGGGTTTTTTCGTTTAACGTGCAGGGCCGCGAATTCAAAGACTTTGACGTTTGGGTCAAGGCGGGGGGTGGACTCAAGGCGTATGTCGAATCCGTTCCGGTAGAAATCAAGAACGGCAATTTGAAAATCACATTCACCAGCAACGTTGAAAATCCACAAATCAACGGCATCGAAATCATTCCGCAATCTTGACGCTGGTTGAAGAGGCGGCACAGATGCTGTTGGAAGTTCATGTCAAATTTAAGCCAAGCCATTTATGAAATCCCCGAGGTATCTCGTTCCCGATGGCGTCTACATGGCCGACCCGGCGGCGCATATCTTCAACGGCAAGCTCTACATCTATCCCTCACACGACATCGAATCGGGCATCTCCGAGAACGACAACGGCGACCATTTCGACATGCGGGACTATCATGTCTTGTCGCTGGATTCCCTTGACGGCGAAGTGACGGATCACGGGGTGGTTTTGGATTTGAAGAATATTCCGTGGGCCGGCCGCCAGCTTTGGGATTCCGACTGCGCCTGCAAAAACGGCAAATACTATCTCTATTTTTCGCTGAAAGATAAAAACGATGTCTTCCATCTGGGCGTGGCCATCAGCGACCAGCCGGAAGGGCCGTTCATCCCGCAGGAGAATCCCATCAAAGGCAGCTATTCCATTGACCCCTGTGCATTCAAGGACAACGGAGCACATTACCTGATCTTCGGTGGATTGTGGGGTGGACAATTGCAGCGATATCGCAACAACAAGGCTATCGAGGGCGGACACGAACCGGCGAATCACGAACCGGCGTTGTGCCCCAAGATCGTTCGCCTGTGCGACGATATGTTTGAGTTTGCCGAAGCGCCGCGCGACCTCGTCATCCTTGACCAGCAGGGTCAGCCGCTAAAAGCCGGCGATCACGACCGCCGTTTTTTTGAAGCGTCGTGGCTGCACAAACACAACGGCAAATATTATTTCTCATACTCAACCGGTGACACCCATTTTCTGTGTTACGCCACGAGCGACACTCTTTACGGGCCATTCACCTATCAAGGCGTCATCCTCACGCCGGTGGTCGGCTGGACGACGCATCACAGCATCTGCGAATTCAAAGGCAAATGGTATTTATTCCATCATGACTCAAAACCTTCCGGCGGCAGAACGTGGCTGCGCAGCTTGAAAGTAATCGAACTGGAATATTCCCCGGATGGTTCAATCAAAACGATTCCAGGCCAGCAATGAACAATCTCAAAACCCAAAAACTTTCTTTCTTCGAGAAGGCCGGTTACTCCGCCGCCGACGCGGCGGCGAACTTCGTCTTCATGACGATGATCCTGTTCCAGCTCAATTTTTACACCGACACATTCGGCCTCAGTGCCAGCGCCGCCGCCGCCATCCTGCTGTGGCCGCGTTTGTGGGACGCCATTTTTGATCCGATCATGGGCGTGCTGGCGGACCGCACCAAAACGCGTTGGGGCAGATTTCGTCCATGGATTCTTTGGACCGCCGTGCCGTGGGCCGTCGTGATGGTGCTGGCCTACACCACGCCGAAGGGCTGGAGCATGGGAATGTTGATCGCCTATGCCGGCATCACCAACACGCTGTTGATGACGCTCTACTCGATGAACAATATGCCGTATTCCGCGCTGGGCGGCGTGATGACCGCTGACTTGGATGAACGTGCGCGGCTAAACTCCTTCCGCTTCATCGCCGTCAATATCGCGCAATTCATCGTGGGTGGTTTTACGCTGCCGCTGGTCGCCAAATTCGCCGTCGGCCACGACCGCGCGCACGGTTGGCAGATGACGATGACCATCTGGGCGGTGTTGTGTTTAATTTTATTTCTCGTCACATTTTTCTCCACGCGCGAACGCATTCAGCCCGTCAATGAAACCAAGTCGTCGCCTTGGCAAGACTTCGCCGACCTGCTCAAGAATGTTCCGTGGCGCGTGATGGCACTGATGACACTCGTTCATTTCGCGATCCTCTCGTTCCGGGGCGGCGCGCTTTATAATTACTATCAGCACTACGCGGACAAGGCCGCGATGTTTGACTTCGTTCAGAAACTTGGTCTCACCGCGCCCGCGCTCGCCGAAGGCGCGGCTAAGCCCGGTGGCCTGCTTGAATGGCTCGGCTACATCGTTCATGGCACGCGCGACAATCTCGCGACTTCCAACGTGGCCGATGTATTCAACAGCGTCATCAACATGGTGGGCACGCTGACAACCATCACCGTCATTTTGCTTTCGGCGTCATTCGCGTATCGGTTCGGCAAGAAGGCCGTGGCGGTGGCAGGCTTCGCGCTCTCGACCGTCAATGCGTTTGCGTTTTATTTCCTCAAGCCCGGAGACGTGTATGGCATGGTGGCATTGACCATCATCGGCTCACTGGTTTATGCGCCGACGATTCCGCTCGTGTGGGCAATCTTCGCCGACGTGGCGGATTATTCGGAATGGAAAACGGGCCGCCGCTTCACCGGCATGGTGTTCGCCACGATTGGTTTTGCACTGAAAGCCGGTCTTGCGCTCGGCTCGGCGTCGTTCCTCTGGCTGATGGCTGGGCTGTTCAAATACGACACCCAAAAGTCTTCCGCGGCGGAAGCGGTGGCCGGCTACCACGCACTGACTGGTATCGCCGTGGGCATCATGTTCGCCATCTGCACCGTTCTGTTACTTGCCTACAAGCTGAATAAACGCACGACCATTGAAATGGCGGATGAACTCGCCGCGCGCCGTCAAAAAGCCACCGCCTGAAACTCCATGAAATTTTCTTACCTCACTGGATTTTTAGGAATCGTCCTAGCGACGACCGGTTGCGCGCAGACGACTTTGAAAGAAGCGTTCAAAAAATATTTTCTGATTGGTGCGGCGCTCAATCCAAATCAGTTCTGCGAATCTAATTCCGTGGAAGTTTTGCTGGTAAAAGCGCAGTTTAACTCCATCTCGCCGGAGAACGTCCTGAAGTGGGAGATCGTTCATCCTGAACCAGGGCATTATGACTTCACCCTTGCCGATCGTTACGTCGGGTTCGGCGTGACCAATAATATGTTCATCATCGGCCACAATCTTGTCTGGCAAAATCAGACGCCGGATTGGGTCTTTCAGGATAAGCAAGGCAAGCCCGTCAGCCGCGCTGTTTTGTTACAGCGGATGCGGGAACATATTTTTACCGTGGTCGGACGATACAAGGGGCGTATCAAGGGGTGGGATGTGGTGAACGAGGCATTGGCCGACAGTGGCCGGCTCAGCCAAGATTCGCGCTGGTTAAAAATTATTGGATCAGACTATATCGAGCAGGCATTTCAATACGCGCACGCGGCCGATCCCCAAGCGGAACTTTATTACAATGATTATTCGATTGAAGCGGGAGCTAAACACACCGGCGCCTTGGAGTTGATTCGCAAATTAAAATCCAAAGGCATCCCCATCTACGCCGTGGGTATGCAGGGGCATTACAATTTGCGCTGGCCGACGAATGCCGACTTGGAAGCTGCCATTGATGGATTCGCGAAACTTGGGGTCAAGGTGATGATCACCGAATTGGACGTGGATGTCTTGCCATCTACTTGGAAGATTGGCAACGCCGACATTACTAAAAATATAAAGTTGCCGGAAAAATTGAATCCTTATCCCACCGGTTTGCCCAAAGAAATTGAGGTGAGACTGGCCGATCGTTACGCCGCGCTGTTTCGTATTTTTCTCAAGCACCGTGACGCGATTAGCCGAGTCACATTGTGGGGCGTCGAAGATGGGGATTCATGGCTCAACGACTGGCCGGTAGCCGGGCGCACCAGTTATCCGCTGCTCTTTGATCGCGCGGGAAAACCGAAGCTGGCGTTTGAACGGGTGGTGTCATTGTCAGCGGCGGTTGGACAAACAAACGTCTTCACAAAATAAATCGGGGTCTGATTCAAATGGAAATATGCCCCGCTAATAATAAATTTACATGGAAATGAAACTGACCTTTGGTTTGCTCGTGACGATAACTTCATCGCTCTGCGTTTCGGCCTTGGAATTGCCTGTCACGCCAGGGCCATTCACTGGCACGCGCGATTCGCTGACAAATTATTCCGGCCCCGACTGGTTCCGTGATGCCAAGTTTGGAATCTGGGCACATTGGGGACCGCAATCTGTGCCGATGGAAGGCGACTGGTATGCACGCAAGATGTATCAGCAAGGCACGCCGCAATACAACGACCACCTCGCACGCTACGGCCATCCTTCTACGAATGGGTGGAAGGACATCATCCCGCTCTGGCACGCAGAAAAGTGGGAGCCGGAAAAGTTGATGGCGCTCTACAAAAAAGCGGGCGCGAAATATTTTGTGAGCATGGGCACGCATCACGATGATTTTTTTTCTGTGGAACTCGCCGTGGCACAAATGGAATGCCGTCAACATGGGGCCGCATCGCGATGTCGTGGGCGACTGGCAGAAGGCGGCAAAGCAAAACGGCTTACCCTTCGGCGTCTCGGAACATTTGGGCGCGAGCTTTAGTTGGTTTCAGGATTCGCACAAGTCGGACAAGGTCGGGCCGTTCGCGGGCGTGCCTTACGCTGGCGCGAATTCAAATTATTGGGACTTGTATCATTTTCCCGCAGCGCCAGGTGACCACAGTTCGTGGTATACGCAAGACCCGCGCTGGCAGCAGCAATGGTTCAATGAAATCAAGGAGCTCGTGGACAACTACCACCCCGATTTGCTTTACAGCGACGGCGCCGTGCCGTTCGGCAACGAAGTCGGCTTGAGCCAGATCGCGAATCTCTACAACGTCAGCGCGGCGGATCACGGCGGAAAATCCGAGGCCATCTATAATTGCAAGGAACCAAGCAGGGGGTGCTGGGTGCAAGATTTCGAGCGCGGCGTTAATGGCGGTATCAACCCGTATCCGTGGCAGACCGATACCTCCATCGGCGACTGGTTTTACAACAAGCATTGGAAGTATCAGCCCTTGAGCTGGACAGTTCACATGCTCGTGGACATCGTGAGCAAGAACGGAAATCTACTGCTCAACGTCGTGCTGCGTCCCGACGGCACGCTTGATCCTGAAGTGGAAACCATGCGGCAACAACTCGCCGATTGGACGGCGGTGAATGGTGAAGCGATTTACGGCACGCGTCCGTGGCTGGTTTATGGCGAAGGTTCGGTGAAGGCCAAGGGCGGAGCGTTCAATGAAAATTTCACCGGCACCACGAAGGACATTCGCTTCACTACGAAAGGTGAAACGCTGTATGCGATTGCGCTCGGCTGGCCTGACGATAATCGAATCACCATCCGCTCGCTCGCCAAAGTGGAAGCCACCGATCCGAATAATGCTGGGCGTGTCCAAATGATCCGCAATGCCAGCATGAACTTGATTCAGCGTGTGGAACTGCTCGGCTATCCTGATGAATTAAAATTGGGTCTTTCCTAGTTGAGCGGGTGTGAGCGGGTATCATTCAAGAGCAACGCGTAGAGGTTGTCACGGCGGTGATTCCAGCGCCACTCGGATTCTTTGAGGTGGCGCGGGAACTTGTCTGCGCGCACCCCGCGTTGTTTGGCCAGCCGCGTCTTGGCAAAGCTCCAGAAGGATTCAATCCCATTGATGTGGCGTTTGCCCCGCGCGAATTCGTTTTCATGGTGATGCACGCGATGATGTTTGAACCCGTCCCAGACCAGTCCTCGACGACAATCAGGTTTTCAACCGGCGCTTTACCGGAGGTCGCTGACCTGAACACGCGTTTTGTTCACGCCAAAATCTTACCTTTCGCCGCGCCAATCGTCATGTGCCAAAAGTCACTGAATTTGGGCATGGATTTGATTGCGATTGAAACGGACTGGGATTGCTGCAATCTACATACTGGCTTGCTGGTTGTGGGGCGAAGAAGGAGTGAAAGTCTACAGGCGCATCGCGTCTGTTTGGAGCCACTATCATCGCCACGATTTGCCCGAAACGCCCTAATCATTTCCCTGCATGAAATTTTGCTGGCGCAAAATTGTCCAATTGGGACACTGCCGCACACCGTCCTGTTATGTCAAAGCGAATTCCAAAAATCGCCCTGCTGATAGAAAGTTCGCGCAATTATGGCCGCGGCGTCTTGCAGGGCATCGCCAATTATGCCCATGCGAACGGCCCCTGGTCCTGCTACACGCAGGAACGGGAGTTGCACAGCAGCATTCCCGACTGGCTGCGGTCGTGG
>JAYVQV010000044.1:0-3004 GCA_043776855.1 Limisphaerales bacterium
GAAAATTTACACCGGCGAATCCGTGCTCGCGCGGCTGGAACTTTATCTGCGCGACGATGTTTCCGGCTTGAACGGTTTTCAACTGACCGGCTCGCCGACGGATGGATTCAGTGCCGGCAAAACCGTTGAACTGCAAAACCAACGCCGCCGCGCGCAAGTCGGCAACCGCATTTACACTGTCATCCCGCTCACCCTGCCGCTGACGGCGGTGAAGACTGGCGCGCTCGCGCTCGGGCCGTTCACCGCGAACGTCGTGGTCGTTCTGCCCGGCGGATTTTTTGGCGAGCAACGGCAGGTCACGCTGGCGACGGAAGCGGTGAACGTCATCGCGCTGCCGCTGCCGGAGGAAAACAAGCCCGCGAATTTTTCCGGCGCCATCGGCGCATTCACCCTGACCGCGAACGCCGGGCCAACGACTGTGACCGTCGGCGATCCCGTGACCGTGCGCGTGAAAATTTCCGGCCACGGCTCGCTTGATTCGCTCACGCTGCCGCCGCAGGACGCGTGGCAAAATTTCAAAACCTATCCGCCCACAACCAAGCTGGAGACCAGCGATCAGTTCGGATTTCAAGGAACCAAAACCTTCGAGCAAATTATTTCGCCGCTCAACAACGACGTGCGCGAATTGCCGCCCGTGCATTTTGATTTCTTCAACCCCGAGGACGGCCAGTATCACTCGCTAAAATCCATCGGACAGCCGCTCACCGTGCGCGCCGCCGGCAGTTCGCCGCTGCCCGCGCTGGCCGAAAATAAGAACGAAGAGAAACCCGTGCAGGACATTTTGCCCATCAAGCAAGACCTCGGCGCGTTGGAAAACAAATCCATTCCCCTGGTCACGCGCCCGGTTTTTATCGCCGCGCAAGCCTTGCCCGTGCTGGCGTTTCTCGCCGCGTTCGTCTGGCGCCAACGCACGGACAGCCTCGCGAACAATCCGCGCCGCCGCCGCCAGCGCGCCGTCGCCCAACTGGTGGCGGGTGGAATAAACGACCTGAATAAATTTGCCGCCGCGAATCAGTCCGAAGAATTTTTCGCGACGCTGTTCCGTCTGTTGCAGGAGCAACTCGGCGAGCGGCTGGATTGTCCCGCGAGCGCCATCACGGAAAATGTCGTGGAAGAAAATTTAATTTTGAAAAACGCCCCGGCGGCAATGCGCGAGTCATTGCGCGAACAGTTTCAGCTTTGCAACCAGGCCCGCTACGCGCCGGTGCGCGGCACGGCAGAATTGAACTCCGTCGCCGCGCAGTTTGAAAAAGTGCTCGGTGAACTCAAGGAGGTGAAGGCGTGAAAAAAATATTTCTCCGTAGCAGCCGACGTAAGGAGGCTCAAATCAAAAACCGAATTCAGTTAGAGCCTCGTCACCTCGGCTGCTACATGATTTTGCTCGCGCTCGTCTGCGCCGGAAACCTTTTCGCATCAGACGCGGCCTCTGATTTTTCAGCGGCGAACGGATTCTATGCGCGCGGAAAATTCGCGGAAGCCGCCACGGCCTACGCAAAAATTCTGGAGAGCGGCGCGCAGTCGCCCGCGCTTTGGTTCAACGCTGGCAACGCGGAATTCAAGGCCGGGCATTTGGGCAAAGCCATCGCCGCGTATCGGCAGGCCGAACAACTTGCGCCGCGCGATGCGGAGTTGCGCGCGAATCTCGCGTTCGTCCGCAATCAAGTGCCGGGCGCGACGCTGCGTGAACGCCGCTGGCAAAGCTGGCTCGGCTCGCTCACACTCAACGAGTCAGCCGTCCTCGCCACCGTTTTTTTCTGGGTGCTGTGCGCGCTGCTGGTGCTGCGCCAACTCAAGCCTGCGCTCATTCCAAAATTGAAAACGGCGACGTGGCTCGCGCTGGCACTGACAATTTTTTCCGTCGCAGTTTTAAGTTTGCAGGCGGCGAATCATTTAAGTTCGTTCGTCGCCGTGGTGACGGATGCGGACGCTGTCGCGCGCAGCGGCCCGTTCGAGGACGCGCAAAATTCATTCACTGCGCGCGACGGCGCGGAGCTAAAAATTTTGCAGCGGCACGATGAGTGGGTGCAAGTCGCGAACAACGTCGGCAAGATCGGCTGGTTGAGCGTGAAACAGGCGGTGATTTTGCCGGGCGCGTAACGTAGCGCAGGCGTCTCGCCTGCGAATAATTTTCCCGGCGGCAGGCGAGACGCCTGCGCTACGTTGAATTGAACATTGCCGAAAACATTTTGTCAGAGTGACACTGAAATATTGAGCCACAAACTATGAACACAGGAATCAACGCCATCAACGAAGCGGTCAAGGAAGCCAGCGCCTTCACGCGACCGCTGTTCAACGAACTCAGCAAAGTCATCGTCGGGCAGCAGTATCTCACCGAGCGGCTCGTCGTTGGCTTACTCGCCAACGGCCACGTCCTGCTCGAAGGCGTGCCGGGCCTCGCCAAGACGCTCGCGGTGAAATCGCTCGCCGCGACCATGCACGTCAAATTTTCGCGCCTGCAATTCACGCCGGATATGCTGCCCGCCGATATTGTCGGCACTCAGATTTACAATCCGCAATCCGGCGGCTTCACCACGCGGCGCGGCCCGGTCTTCGCCAACCTGATTCTCGCCGACGAAATCAATCGCGCGCCCGCCAAGGTGCAGAGCGCGTTGCTCGAAGCGATGCAGGAACGCCAGGTCACCATCGGCGACCAGACCTTCAAGCTCGACGAACCGTTTTTGGTTTTGGCGACGCAAAATCCGATTGAGCAGGAAGGAACTTATCCGTTGCCCGAAGCGCAAGTTGACCGCTTCATGTTGAAATTGAAGATCGGCTATCCGACGCGCGCGGAGGAGCGGCAGATTCTCGAAGTGATGGCGAAAACTTCCGGCACACCCACCGCCAGCGCCGTCGTCACGCCGCAGCAAATTCTCAAGGCGCGCGAAGTCATCAACGACATTTACGTAGACGACAAGGTGAAGGATTACATCGTGGACCTCGTCTGCGCCACGCGCGATCCCGACCATTACAAGATCGCGGTGAAGGATTTCATCCAGCTCGGCGC
>JAYVQV010000045.1:0-2997 GCA_043776855.1 Limisphaerales bacterium
AGCGGGGAGAGGGTTGGGGAGAGGGGATTTTTATTTAGCAAACCATTGGCCTCCTCTCCCCGGTCCATAGCCGCTGTCGCTGCTCCTCCTCCGAGGAGGCGAGGGAGTGGAATCCACGGCGAAGCACAACCGGGTCAAGCTGCACCCAGTTTATAATTCTTAACGTGCGCTAAAGGTTGGTTCGCATAGATTGTCCGCATGAAAACTATTTTTATCATTCTGTCGCTGCTCACACTTGCCGCCCGCGCCGCCGACCCGCAAATCGCCTCGTGGTTCACGCTTAACTCCAGCAAGCCCGCGCAAATTTATCCGAACAACGCCGCGAAAAATTCCGGCCAGCCTTCCACCACTTGGAGCAATGGCCGCAACACGCAGGCGCAGCCCGCCAACTGCGGCGTGCAGGAAATTCTTTCGTCCTCTAATTGGGTTTATATCCGCAGCACCGGCCTCGGCAGCCAAATCATGGGACCGTGGCTCAATGGAAATTTTCCGAACCTGCCGGTGGACCAGCATTTCATCTACGCCTTCACCCGCCATCCGGTTGAACAGAAGGGAAATAATTTTAATCGTCTCGGCGAGATCGGGATGTTCGTGGACGGCGTGCGGATGTTTGATGCTTGCGACGCCTTTTCTTACTCACATGAAAATGGTCGCGACGCCGACCCGCGCGGCGGCATCGGCCAAGGCGACCGCATCTGGAATCGCGACGCGCTGATGAACGAGGGCCAGACGTTCGACGCCGCGCTCGCGCACCAGCAGAATCGCGGCACTTATCATTACCACACGCAGCCCATCGCCTTGCGCTACCTGCTCGGCGACCACGTTGATTTCGATGCCGCCACGAAGACTTATCGCGAAAGCAAATCCGCACCACAGAAACATTCGCCCATCGTCGGCTGGATGCAGGACGGCTATCCGCTCTACGGGCCTTACGGTTATTCCAATCCCACCAACGCCAGCAGCGGCGTGCGCCGGATGATTTCCGGTTTCGTTGTGCGCGATGGAAAAAATGGTTCAGATAATTTCGCGGCCACGGGCAGGAAAATTTTACCGGCATGGGAAGCGCGCGAACAAAACCGTTCCGCCACGCTGCAAATTTCCGAGACCGGCCCGAACGTCAGCACGACGTATCCGCTCGGCCATTACATCGAGGACTTCGCCTACCTCGGCGACTGCGGGAAAACTTTTGGTAAAGATTTTGACCTCGATGAATTGAATGGCCGCTGGGGCGTCACGCCGGAATTTCCGCATGGCACGTTCGCTTACTTCACCACGATTGATGCGAACGGCACGCCCGTCTATCCTTACAACATGGGCCGACGCTATCACGGCTATCCCAACGGACGCCTCGTCCAGCGCGTGGGCGAGCCAGTGACGACGAATTTCGTCGCGCAATCAAACACAACAATGAAAACGGCAGTGAACAAAACCACGACACTGACATGGCGCGCGGGCGAAGATGGTCGTTACGAATCGAATGTAAAATGAACCGGGTGCGAACAAGCAACGGTGGTTTTTTTCGCGCTGCGAAAAATCCGTCGCCAAGCGCAACGTCAGGCGACGGCAGTGGAACCGGCGTATCGCCGGTCGGGTTTCAAACTTTTCCGACCCAAACACGAACTGGACAGGCGAGACGCCTGTCCCACTATTTTTTGGCGACGCTGCTTTTATTGCCCGTCCTTGTTCCGACAATCAGCCCAAACGCCGCGACGTTCCAAATCCAAATCACCCCCAAACTCTCCGGCGAAAACCTTCAACCCGCTTCACTTCGCTACCAGACTTCGGCGGGCGAAACTTTTTCCATCACCCGCGTCAGTTGGCTCGCCAGCGAGTTCGCGCTGCAACGCAACGACGGTTCGTGGCTGGAGCTTTCCAATTCCGTCGCGTGGCTGGATGCGGAACAAAATCGGGATTCCATCCGACTGGCTGAAATTCCGCCCGGCGAATTTCGCGCCGTGCGATTTAGCGTCGGGCTGAACACAAACTTGAACCATGCCGACCCGGCTAAATTTTCCGCCAGCCATCCGCTGAATCCGAATCTCAATGGCCTGAACTGGAGCTGGCAGGGCGGCTACATTTTTCTCGCGCTCGAAGGCTTGTGGCGCAACGCCTCCGGTCAGCTTGACGGCTGGTCGTATCATTTCGCTCGCGACCCGAACTGCACGCGCATCACGCTCGCCACGCCGTTGGAAATCACCAATGAAACCCGACTGGAACTCGATTTTGATTTGGCGACACTGCTGAACGCGCCACGCCCGCTTTCATTTGTGAAAGATGGCTCCTCCACCCATTCTCGAGCCGGTGACCCCATTGCCGCCGCGCTTGCAGCCAATCTGCCCGGCGCATTTCGCGTGCATCGCGTGACGCAGTTGAGCGAAACGGAAATTTCCATCGCGCATCCCAAGCCGCTGTATCTGCCGGCGAAGTTCACACCGTATGAATTCCAGATGAGCGCAACCTTTCCAATTCCCGATCTGCCGCGCGACAATCCACTCCTCGTCGAGCGCGTCGAACTCGGAAAAAAGCTTTTCTTCGACAAGCGGATTTCCATCAACGACGCCCAGTCCTGCGCCGATTGCCACGCACCAGAAAAAGCATTCTCCGACGGACGCCGCACCGCGCGTGGCGCGGAAGGTGATTTCGGCCCGCGCAATTCCATGCCGCTCTTCAACCTCGCTTGGAAGAAAGAATTTTTTTGGGATGGCCGCGCGAAAAGTTTGCGCGAACAGGTCTTGCAGCCGATCCAAAACCCGATTGAGATGCACCAGTCGCTGACGAATTTGGTGATGAAACTGCAAACTGGAAAATCGGAAATCGGAAATCGGAAATCGGAAATTGATTACCCCACCCTGTTCACCGCCGCGTTCGGCTCGCCGGAAATCACGGCAGAAAAAATCTCACTCGCGCTGGAAAATTATCTGCTCACCCTCACGTCGTTTGATTCCAAGTTTGATCGCGTGCTGCGCGGCGAGGAAAAATTCACGGCGGCAGAACAGC
>JAYVQV010000046.1:0-2996 GCA_043776855.1 Limisphaerales bacterium
AATCGCCAGCCACATCGTCAAACATAAAGTCCGCAAGACGCCCAAGTTCGCCATGGTCTTGCAGCTCGAACCGCTCCACACCTGCAACCTCACCTGCACTGGTTGCGGTCGCATCCGCGAATACTCCACGAACCTCAAGGACATGGTTCCGCTGGAAAAATGTCTCGCGGTCGCGGTGGAATGTGACGCGCCGATGGTCTCCATCTGCGGCGGTGAACCACTGATTTATCCGAAGATCGAGGAACTCATCGCCGGTCTGCTCGAACAAGGTCGCGTGCTCTACATCTGCACGAACGGCGTTTTCATGCGCAAAAAAATGCGCGATTACCTCGCCGCGATTTACACGCCCGCCAGCGAACCGATGCTCAAGCAGTTGCTCGACGGAAAATTAATTTCTGACAAAGAAGCCGACGCCATCCGCAACGCCAACGACGCGGCGCGCAAGAAAGTTGTCATTCGCCCGACGAAATGGATGTATTGGAACGTTCACGTTGACGGTCTGGAATTCACGCACGATCTCATCGTCGAGCGCGAAGGCGTTTTCAAAGAATGTGTCGAAGCCATCAAGATGGCGAAGATTTGCGGCTATCAAGTCGCGACCAACACGACGGTCTATAAAGAAACCGACGTGAAGGAACTCGAAGACATGTTCAAGTATTTGAGTTCGCTCGAAGTGGACGGCCACACGATTTCGCCCGGCTACGAATACGACGCCGCCAAGAAGGACATGGTCTCGCGCCTCGGCAAGCAGCCGGAAGATTTCTTTCTCACGCGCAAAATGACGCGGCAGAAATTCGCCAAGATTGAGCAATGGGGCAAGATGTTCACCATCTTCGGCACGCCGGTGTATCAGGAATTTCTCGCCGGCAAACGCGAACTGACCTGCACCGCATGGGCGATCCCGACCTACAACGTCAAAGGCTGGAAAGCTCCGTGCTACCTGATGACCGACGGCCATTACGATGGCTACACCGAAATGCTCGGCAAGGTGACGTGGGAAAAATACGGCGTGGTGGACGGCATCGCGCGCGATCCACGTTGCGAGAACTGCATGGTGCATTGCGGCTACGATCCGAGCGGCGCGCTCGGCACGAATTATCAGTCCGGCGACAACTGGAAAAATTTCGCCTACAACTTCGGCGCGAAGCCCAAGCCGTTTCCCGCCTCGGATGAATTGGTGAAACTCGCGTTCAACGGCGTCAGCATCGGCAAAGGCCATCTGGCCGAAGCCAAGGCGGTGTTGAACTCCCCCCGCGCCGCGATGAACGGCGCGCAGGCGGCGTTCTCACGCAAGGAAGAAGAACCGCATCACGAAGCGCACGTCGGCAGCCATTGCGGCACGACCGACACGAGTGAGCGCGATGAATTGCTGGCGAAGATCGAGGCGAACAAAAAAGGCTGAACCACTTCAGCCAAGCGAACCAACTTTCAAGGCGCGTCATTTCTGACGCGCCTTTTTCTGCAAACTATTTGCAGAAGCTCAAACGCCAAGCACCGACGGTGCTTGAGCGGGCGGGGATAAGGCTTGCCGGGCGATGGCTGGTTTGGTTTGCTCCAAACATTGCCGAAGGGATGGGAGACAAGTTGCGCCAAATGCGCTGTCAAATATTTAGGTCATGTGTGTGGCCTATTGTCTCCTATCAGAAATAGCCAACATCGGCTGCGGCGAATACAGATGTTAGGCGACTCGACTTTATGGACTTTAGAAACATTGAGATTCCTCAAATCAGACCGGCGGCTATCGTTGCTGCCGAGCGGCAGACTGCCGCCATGCGAGGACTGATGAGTGCCGAGGCTACTTTTTCGGCTTTGATAAGCGCGGTAAATCAGTTGAGCCGCTCTGCCCCGAAGGATCACGACGTTCTCATCCACGCATTCGGCATCAGTGTCACTCAGGTCAGATATATTGAGCCACACACTTTCATCTTTGAGGGATTCAATAGTGAAGGCCACGCCACCACTGCGGTTTGCCATTATAGCCAGTTGGTTGCCCACGTTGTTTATGTCCCACCACGGGAGCCGGACAGACCCAGGGTTATCACTGGATTTTCCAATGCGCCCGTCGCCTAATTTGGAGATAGGCCGCGCCAGATTTTCCACAAAATAAAAACCGCTCCGCAGTTTCCTGCGGGGCGGTTTTTGATTTTGGTGGGCGGGCAGTCCTCTGCCCGCCGCTGTTGCAACGATTGCGTCCGGATTCGCGGGCGGCGCGCAGGGGACTGCGCGCCCTACCCACGTTCACGCGCCGACGCTCGCGAGTTCTTCGTTGTTCTCCACGTTCACGATCTTGAACTGTTCGGCGTGCATTCCCGTGTCGGCCCGGAATGACAGTTTGCCGAAGTAGCGTTTTTCCATCTCGATGAGATGTTTCTCGTCCTCGGTGCGAAGCCGATCCAGCACGGTCGGATGCACCACGATGCGGAGTTGGAAATCCGTCTCGTCGCGCGTGCGTTTCTTGAGGATCTCCTGAAGCTTGCGCTGGATCTCCACGCTCATCGTCACGGTGCTCTTCACTTTGCCACGGCCTTTGCAATACGGGCAGTCGTCATAGGAAGCGCTGCGCACGGATTCACTGTGGCGCTGGCGGGTCATCTCCATGAGGCCGAGCTGCGAGATGGGCAGGATGTGCGTCTTGGCCTTGTCGCGGCGGAGGCCGTCCTTGACGCGGTTGTAGACCTGCTGGCGGTCGCGCCCGGATTTCATATCAATGAAGTCGAGCACGATGAGGCCGCCCATGTTGCGCAGGCGAAGTTGCCGCGTGATTTCTTCCGCCGCTTCGAGGTTCACTTTGAGAATGACGGCTTCCTGATCTTTGCCGCCTTTGTGACGGCCAGTGTTCACGTCAATCGCCACGAGCGCTTCGGTTTCGTCAATGACGAGGTGGCCGCCGCTCTTCAAATGCACCTGGCGCGAGAAGGCGTTCTCCAACTGCTTGCTCACTTGGAAGCGGTCGAAAATCGGCTGCGCTTCGGTGTAGAACAGAATTTTCTTGGCCG
>JAYVQV010000047.1:0-11724 GCA_043776855.1 Limisphaerales bacterium
AGGAGTTCGCCAAGACGCGCACGCCGTTTTTGTTGTATCGGTGAATGTAGCGTCAGGCATCCGTGCCTGACGTAGAGCCGGGCTTCCAGCCCGGCGGAATGAATCTCACGAAGAGCGAGGGCGTTGGAAAACTTGGCGAGTCGTGAACATTCGCGGCGTTTTTTCCGGGCGGCTGGAAGCCGCCCTCTACGGCAGGCAGGGATGCCCGCCGCCACGCGCGTTTGGAAAATTTTATGCTTCAAAAAACTTTTACCCTGATGGTCGGATTGTTCGTTGCCGGTTGCGCCACCCATCCACAGCCGTCTAAAACTTTCCGCGCGGACAAATTGGCGGCGATGGATGCGGCCATCGTCTCCGCCATTGCCAGCAACCAGATTCCCGGCGGCGTGCTGTGGGTGGAACACAACGGCGTGGCGTATCACAAGGCGTTCGGCAGCCGCGCGATTGTGCCGGCGCGCGAGCCGATGACGGAGGACACAATCTTCGATGCGGCGTCGCTGACGAAAGTCGTCGCGACGACGCCGGCGGTGATGATTCTGGTGGAGCGTGGAAAAATTTATTTGGATGCGCCGGTGAAAACTTACCTCCCGGAATTTACTGGCGATGGCCGCGATGAAATCACGGTGCGGCAACTGATGACGCACGTTTCCGGCCTGCCGCCGGACATCGAAACGAAAACCGATTGGCACGGCCAAGCCGAGGCCATCCGCAAAGCTTGCGAGATAAAACTGCAATCCCCGTCCGGCAGGACTTTCAAATACAGCGACATCAATTTTTTTCTGCTCGGCGAAATCGTGCAGCGGGTGAGCGGCACGCCGCTGGAAGTTTTTGTGCAGCGCGAAGTTTTCCAGCCGTTGAAAATGCGCGACACGCGCTACTTGCCGCCGAAAGAAAAACTGCCGCGCATCGCGCCGACGGAGGTGGTGGATGTTGGAGTTCAAGCTTCAGCTTGGCCGGGGAACACGCTAAAGCGTGAACTCCAACGCGCTCCATATCGCGGCATCGTCCACGATCCGACGGCGCGGCACATGGGCGGCGTGGCGGGACACGCGGGGCTTTTTTTCACGGCAAAAGATTTGGCGCGTTACGCTCGGATGCTGCTGAACAATGGCGAACTGGACGGCGTAAAAATTTTCCAGCCGGAGACGGTGCGATTGATGACCAGCGTGCAGACGCCGCCGGAAATTTCCGCGCAGCGCGGCCTGGGCTGGGACATCGCGACGAGTTTCAGCGGCCCGCGCGGGGACATTTTTCCCATCGGTTCCTACGGCCACACCGGCTGGACCGGCGGCTCGGTGTGGATTGATCCGGCGTCGCGGACGTTCGTGATTTTTCTGTCGAACCGAAATCATCCGACGGAGGCGGGCAGCGTGGGGCCGCTGCGCCACCGGCTAGGAACGCTGGCGGCGGAAGCGGCGCGAGGCCAGTAGTGAATTGTTTTTGTATCACCGGTTAGAGCTTTGTAACCGCCGGCCGTTTTCAGCGCGGTCACAAAAGATTTTTATTGCAATGTGCAGACATGAGGCGTAAAAACACCTTACGTTTTATTATAAGGATGAAACCAAATCAAAACACAACCCAGTGCGGAGCCGTCCTTTTTTAAGAAAGTATAAGGAGAACTATGAAAAAAATCAGCATCATGAACCATGTCGTATCGTCTTTGGCCGCGCGTCTCGCGGGAGCCAAATGGAAACTGCCGCTAGCCACCGCCTGCGTGGTGGGCGCATTGGCGTCTCAAACCGTGAGTGCAACGCCGTATGCATCCGGCATAACCAATGACGGTGGAACGATTAAGTTCTTTTTGAACGAAACCGCCAACAGTGTCAAAGTGGCTTTCGACAATAATTCGGTAACCAATGATTTGAGCCCTTTGGGGCAAACCAATTTGGGGGTGAACCAGTTTGCGTTGGCCGGACATACCAATTTTGCCATCATCGTCTCGAAAATCGGTTCAGGCGTTCCAAGCCAGATTAGCCCGACTCCAACGGCGGGTAACTCAAGCACAAACCTTTCCTATTTTGGGCCGCGTGGCGTGGCGGTGAATCGCAGTCCTAAAAATGGGAATTTTGGGCGCATCTATGTTGCCAATGCGAGTCCCAAAATTACCGCCCCCAGCGGCGTGGATGTTCGTCAATCTCACAAGGGAATTTATGCGCTGAATCCAGATTTTACGCCTGCTCTGGGGCAAGGCACTAACACCTTGCCGCCTAAAGCCAACTTTCCCAATTCCGGTGCGAATTGGTGGGGGAGCAGCACTACTTTTTCACCTTACAAACTTTGGGTAGGAAAAGATGACAAGCTTTTTGTCGGAGATGCCTCCGCACAAGGTGTGACGGCCGGTTGCCCGCTTTGGATGATGGATCCGAATTTGACGACACCGATTCAAGTGTTTTCGTTTTCCGGGGTTCCCAATGGCTGCGGCACAAATGCCGGGCCGGTTTCCACCACGCCTTATGTGAGCGGTTCATTGGCCTCTGGCGATTTGACGCTGACTTGCATGGAATTCAGTTATGCCACTAATTCTAGAGCAGTGCCAGGAGCGACCTACCAAAGTGTTTTGCGTTATAGCATTGGCAGCGGACCAATTAATGCGGCCAATGTATGCGCGGTTGACCCGGTGGTTCTCGTAACGAATACGCAGCCCGGCTTTGGCGGTTTTCCGGGCATTAACGGTCGCGCAAATCTTTTTCTGTAAATTCAGTGAGCATCTAAATTGAGGGTTGGGTTTTGGTTTCCAGGTTGAGGTAAATTTTTCCGGCTTCCCATTCCTCGCTGATTTCGGCGAGGAGCGCCGAGACGAGGCGCAGGAGCGAGCCTTCATTGGGAAAGAGGCGGGCGACGCGGGTGCGACGTTTGATTTCCTGGTTCACCCGTTCGAGCGCGTTGGACGTGCGCAGCCGTTTTTGATGTTCCGCGGGCAGACTGAAAACGGTGAAGCCGGGCGGCAGATTTTCCTCCAGCCACGCGGCGAGTCGGGGCGCGCTTTTGGCTTGCTGGGCGACGAGTTCCTGGAGCTGGCGTTCGGCGGTGACGCGGTCGGGGCTGTCAAAAATCCGGCGGATGGCCCGGCCGATTTCGGCGCGTTGTTCGAGGCGGGGGACGTAGGCCTGCGCGTTCTGCTGGAGGTGGAACTGGCAGCGTTGCCACGGCACGCCGTGCCAGACGGCGGCGCGGGCAGCTTGCAGGCCGGCGTGGTCGTCGCTGACGATGAACGCGACGCCGGTCAGGCCGCGCTGGACGAGGCTTTGGAAAAAGGCGCGCCAGTGAACTTCCGCCTCGCTCAACGCCACGCTGACGCCGAGGATGGTGCGTTTGCCGTCCGGGGCGATGCCCAGCGCGATCAAGACGGCGCAGTCGCGCAACTGGCCGTCCTGCCGGACTTTTTCGTAGCGGGCATCCAGGACGAGATAAGGAAACGCGCCGAGCGGCCGCTCGCGCCATTTTTTCAATTCGGCGTCGAGAAGCCGGGCGCAGTCACTGACGTGGGTGGAGCTGACGGAGGTGCCGCAGAGTTCCTCGACGATGGCGGCGACCTTGCGGGTGGAGACGCCCTGGACATACATTTCGGCGAGGGCGAGTTTGAGGGCCTGTTCGGAGCGGAGACCTTTTTGCAAGGCGGCGGGATAGAAGGCCACGTCGCCACGGACTTGCGGGATGTCGAAAGTGATGGGGCCGAGACGGGTGAGGAGGGTTTTGTCCTTGAAACCGTTGGCGTAACCTTGACGGTTTTGGGTGCGTTCGTAAGGCTGGGCTTGGAGCGCGTGGGCGCGTTCGCGGCGCATGGCTTCGTTGACGAGCAGGCGGATGCCTTCGCCGAGATCGGCGACGCCGTGTTCGGTGATGAGTTGCAGGACGGAGTTCAAGAGATCAGAATCAGTGGTGGCGGGGTGGGTCATGTGGTGGTTGGAGTTGGCTGTGTTTGTGACACCCCAACAGGCAACCAGCTTGCCCCGCCCCCGACCAGTTTCGTCCGTGCGGAATGTCCTGCCCCTTTCGGGGCTCAACTCCGTTCGGCTCGCTCCGCTCGCCTTCACTCCGTCTCACCCCGAAAGGGGCAGGACAGATGGAAGAAAAGCAATTTACAGAAAGAAATTTACACCGACTGATATTTCATACACCGGCGATTTGCTGACCATGACCAACTACGTCCCCGTGACGAACTTGTTCAACAAGCCCGTCGGCGTGGCGGTGGATTTGTCCTACAACATTTTCGTCCTCAATCGCGCCAGCGGAACCAACGGCTACGTCCTGCGGTTTGACTCGGACGGCGAACTGCTCGCCACCAACCTCACCAAGCTCACCAACGCCGCCGCCATCGCGGTGGACGCCAGCACCAACATTTACGTCACCGCCAGCAACCGCGTGTTCAAGGTCAATATCAACACCGGCGTCAAAACCTTGATCGCCACCATCAACGATGCCGGTTGCTCATTGCAGGGAATTGTGGCGAAGCGCAACGGCACGCTGGCGGTCTGCGATGCCGGGCGCAACGGCATCCTGTTCATCAATCCCAACACCGGCGTCGTCACCACCAACGCGGGCTTCCACGGCGTCGGCGACTTCATCACCGTCAATAATTATTCCATCAGCAACACCGCCAAATTTTTCCAGCCCTACGGCGTCGCGGAAACGGGCGATGGCACATTGATCGTCAGCGACTTTGGCAACCACCGCATCAAAGCCGTGCTGCCCAACGGTGTTGTCAGCAACATCTGTAGCGTGAGTTCAAGCAATTGGGGAAATGTTTCTTTCCCCGGTTGGTATGACAATGCTGCTGTCATTCCCGACACCTCTAAACCAAACGCGCAATCCCGCCAGCCCAACGGCATTGCCTACGCCTATGATGGTTCCATCTACGTCTCGGAAGATTTTTATCACACCATCCGTAAAATCACCGGGTCAGGACTCGTGCTGCTGCCGCCGCCGCCGGTTCCCCCGCCCGCCGCGCCGATCAACTTGTCGGCGGCAACAAATTTTGGTTCCGTCACTCTAACTTGGTCCGCTTCCTCGGGTGCAACCAACTACTATGTGAAACGCTCGCAGTCCAGCGGCGGACCTTACACGCTGGTTGGCTCCACCACCGGCACAACTTACACCGACACCACTGTCATCAACGGAACCACTTATTACTATGTCGTCACCGCCTCAAATGCCAATGGCGAAAGCGCCAACTCTGCCGAGGTAAGCGCGCATCCGCCGCTGCCGCCCGTGCCGGATCCCCAAATCGGCTATGTTGACTTTCCGGCCACGTCCGTGCCCTTTGGCTACACTTCAGTCTTTCATCCGAGTTCATCAATTGTTTTCAACAACGATTTCCCAATTGTGATTGTCGGTGCAGCCGGAAGCCAGACGTTCTACACGGTCGGCACAACCACAAACCTTGGTTCAATTCCAAACCCCACCGGTTCATCGTCGTCCGCACCGTCAGGCTATCAGGACGGTCTGTCACAAAGCCAGGTGTCCGCCTTCAATCTGCCCATTCAGTTGCCTGATTTCACCATCAAAGCCATTGGCAAGAAAAGCGATGGCAGCCCGGACAGTGCCGTAGTTTCATCTCGCTTCCAGTTCGTCGTCGCCAACCCGGTGGTGTCCGGCAACAACTCCGCCTTTTTCACCATCACCGATCCCACTGCCAACGCGCATCTGTATTACACGCTGGACGGTTCCGATCCCTCCGCGACCAACGCCAATGCGATTGACCTTGGCACCGTGGCCACGCCCACGAATGTTTGGACTGTCGGCTTTCCGATCCAGACCAACACGCTCTTCAAGCTCGCCGCGTTCCGCACCGGCTATCAGCCCAGCAGCATTGTCTCTAATCTGTTTCTGACTTCAGGCTTCCAGCCCACCACCATCGCCTTCGGTTTTGCCAACGGCGAGGCGTCGAGCGATTTCGTGGCTTCACCCGGCCAGACGTTTTATGCGCCCGTCACCTTGAGCCTCATCGGTGCGCCCACGATTTTCAGCCTGCAGTTCAACCTCATTGTGACCAATGGCGTGACGAATTCCGGCCCGCCCATCACCGCTGGAAATTTTGGCTTCACCTCGCTGCTGGAAAAACCGATTCCTGGCATCACACCGACAATTTATGAATACATTCCGCCAGCGGCCTTCGTCGGCCTCGCCGCCGTGCCGAACCCGATCACCTATGACGGCTCCACCAGCTTTAGCAGCCTCCTGTCCACTAACAACGGTTTGAATCTGCTCGGCGTCGGCTGGATTGAACGTGCCGGAGCGACGAATCTTTACGATACGACCAAGCAGACCTTGATCAGCTTTTCCCAGGCGCACGACACCATCTTCACCCCCGCTGGCAGCAAGATCATTGTCGGTGGCTTCAACGTGAACATCCCGGCGAACGCCCAAACCAATCAGTCCTACAAAATTAGAATTGATCGCGCCTCTGCCACGTCCGACGGCATTGGAGCGCCCGGCTCGGATGTCTATATCGCTTCGCCAACCAATGCTGGCACCGGCGGCGGAACCATCAACGCCTTGAAATACATTACCGTCGGGCAGCGCAAATACATCGCCGGCAGCGTCTATCCTTTCCGTTGGTTCAACGCCGGCGACTTCGGCTCCAGCAACATCGTCAACGCCGACGTGCTGCAA
This sequence comes from Limisphaerales bacterium, assembly GCA_043776855.1. Classification (GTDB taxonomy): domain Bacteria; phylum Verrucomicrobiota; class Verrucomicrobiia; order Limisphaerales; family UBA11358; genus UBA11358. The sequence goes on from JAYVQV010000047.1 coordinate 6,613, forward strand.
GTTTTCCAATCCGCCATTTACTTCTTGAACTCGCCGAGTGTCCAAGCACCCGGCAGTGACTTCTTTGACGCCATGGATTCCAGCGGAAATATTGGCGCGCTCGATTCCAACAACGCCGACCCGAACTTCGGCAACTACACCAATTCGCAAACGAGCTATTTGGCCACCTTTGGCAGCCTTGACCCGCTCTTTGACGGCAACGACACGACCATCAATCAGGATGTTTTCGGAAATGGCTTCTTGGATGTCGCGGATGTCTATGTGACCTTCCGCCGTTCGCTCGACCCGAGCCTGACGTGGTTCCGCCGCTTCTGGAATGGCGGCGTGCGCGTGGCCGACACCGGCGCAACGAACATGGCCGCGCACGTTTCCAGCAAAACGGCTGCCAGCACATCGTCCACCATCACACCGAAAGTGGCATCCACCACTTCACCGCAGGTCAACTTCACCGCCGGCGACATCATCGGCACGGCTGGTCAAACGGTGCAGATTCCCATCAGCGCCACCATTCTCGGCAGCTATCCGCTGCGTGTGCTGATGTTGAACCTGACGGTCGTTCCGCTCGACGGCTCGCCCGCCCTCACCACGGCGGTTTCGTTCTCCCAGACCAGCGCGGTGTTGGGCACGCCTTACACCACCAGTTCCAAAGGCAACGGCAACTACGCCGCCGTCTGGCTCAACTCCACCAATGCCGGACTCACCGGCACGGCGGTCATCGGCAACTTGAACATCACGATTCCTGCGACCGCCAGCGGCAGCGCCGCCTACGCCATTCACTTCGACCACGCCTCCGCGTCGCCGAACGGCCTCGCCTCCTTCAAAAACCAGACGCTCACCGGCGTGTTGACCACCACCACCCGCACCAATTCTGCCTACGGCGACGGCATCCCGGATTCCTGGCGTCTCCGCTGGTTCGGCACCACCAACAATTCGCTCTCCGCCTCCAACGCCTGTCCGTCCGGCGACGGCGTGAACAACTGGAAAAAATTTGTCGCGGGCGTTGACCCGAACACCGCCAACAGTTTTCCGAAAGTGAATCCGAAAACTGCCGTCACTGCTGGCTACACCGCCTCAATCCACTGGCCGTCGGTCAGCGGGAAAAAATACGCCATTGAACGCTCCGCCACGCTGTTCAACGGAAGCTGGTCCATCCTCACCACCAACACCGGCAACGGCGGCGACATGGGCTACGACGACAACACCACCAACAAAGTGAAATTCTACCGCGTGCGGATTCTCCCGTAAGCGAACAGTTCTCAAAACAAAACGGCGCGTCTGATTTCAGTCGCGCCGTTTTTTATCGGAGCGCGGCATTCATGCCGCTTCAAGATTCAAAATGAAAGCAGTTAGATCGGTTCAAAAAGAAAGTGTGGTCAAATTTTCAAGCCGGGAAGAAATTTCCGCGAGGTCTTGGACTGCGGCAGCCCTCTGCCGCTTTTCGTTCGCAAGGTTGGAGATGCCAAAGCGCCAGAAGACTGGCGCAGTCCAAGACGCTGTCGCGCCTTTCGTCCGCCCTCGTTCGCCTAGCGGCCACAGTTCTTGTTGAAATGTCGAGGCAAACCCATGCGCCGGGATTTATGGACATTGAAGCGGATGAAGCCCGCGATCCTAGTTCAATCTGTGCGCCTCAAACCTTTTCCGCCGCCACCGCGCGCAGATATTCAAAAGAAAAAATCCCCGTGTTATGCCCGTCCGCCCACACCGGCTGAATCGCATAACCGCCCACCGCAAAAAATTTCACCAGCTCAAACGCCTTCCCCGTCAAAGGCTGCGCCGGATTTTTGTAAAGATTCCCCATGATGTCCGTCTCCCCCTTGCACCCGGCGCACGGGCACGCACGTCGAAGCTTTTCGAAGCGAATAAATTCCTCCGCCCCGTCATCCCATTTGATGGCGAGTTCCGTGCCGATGAACTGGAGATCAAGCGGGCGCATCAGGTTTTTTTTAGCAGCCGCTCAAACGCGACCAAGGTTTCCGGGCTGACGTGATGCTCGATGCCCTCCGCATCCATCTCCGCGATCTTCTCCGCCACGCCCAGCGAGCGCAAAAAAGTAACCACCGTCTGATGCCGCCGCCGACATTCCTCCGCCAGCTTGCCGCCCGAGGCCGTGAGAAAAATCGCGCGATACGGCTTCGTGTTCACATACCCCGCGCGCTGCAACCGCGCCAGCGTGCGGTTCACCGTCACATGAGTCACGCCCAGCCGCCGCGCCAGGTCCACCACGCGCGCCTCGCCCTGCGTAGTCGTCAGGTCGGCGATGGCCTCGACGTAATCCTGCGCCGTCTCCACCGAACGGTCACGGCGCAGGCGGCGCAAATTCTCCGCCTGCTGCGTCGGCGTGCGCGGCGCAATCACGGCGGGTTTCAGTTTGGATTTGGCAACGGTTCGTTTCATCAGCGCACACATTCAACTGCGCCACGCCTAGCCCGTCGAGAATTTAATTTGTATCCTTGGCTACATTCTGTTTGACGCCCGCCGCGACATATTGTAACCAAGGCTACATCAGTTCATGAACGACGCCTCCCCACCAACGCCCAGCCTCCCGGAATCGCACCGTTCGGTGCTCGTTCCGCCCGGCTCCGGCTTCTGGCGCAAGCTCCTCGCCTTCTCCGGCCCCGGCTACCTCGTCGCCGTCGGCTACATGGACCCCGGCAACTGGGCCACTGACATCGCGGGCGGTTCCGCCTTCGGCTACACCCTGCTCTCCGTCATCCTGCTCTCCAACCTCATGGCGATTCTCCTGCAATCGCTGTGCGCCAAACTTGGCATCGTCACCGGCCGCGATCTCGCGCAAGCCTGTCGCGACCATTATCCCAGGCCTGTCTCCTTCACCTTGTGGGTGCTGTGCGAAATCGCCATCTGCGCCTGCGACCTCGCCGAAGTCATCGGCTCCGCCATCGCGCTGAATTTGCTTTTCAAAATTCCGCTTATCTGGGGCGTGTGCCTCACCGCGCTCGATGTCCTCGTCGTGTTGTTTCTCCAGAACAAAGGCTTCCGCTATCTGGAAGCGCTCGTCATCAGTTTGATTCTGCTCATCGGCGGTTGCTTCCTGTTGGAAATTATTTTCTCCCAGCCCAACTTCCGTGAAGTGCTCGGCGGTTTTGCGCCGAAACTAGAAATTATCCAAAACCCACAGATGCTTTTCATCGCCATCGGCATCCTCGGCGCAACCGTGATGCCGCATAATTTGTATCTCCACTCCTCCATCGTCCAGACGCGCAAATACGAACAGACGCCCGCCGGCAAACGCGAGGCCATCAAGTTCGCCACCATTGATTCCACCGTCGCGCTCATGTTCGCGCTCTTCATCAATGCCGCCATCCTCATCGTCAGCGCCGCCACGTTTCACACGCGCGGCCAAACCGACGTTGCCGAAATTCAAGACGCCCACCGCCTGCTCTCGCCCGTGCTTGGCGTCGGCATGGCGGGCGCGGTGTTCGCCATCGCGCTGCTCGCCTCCGGCCAGAACTCCACGCTCACCGGCACGCTCGCCGGGCAGATTGTGATGGAAGGTTTCCTGAACATCCGCCTGCGCCCATGGCTGCGACGACTCATCACGCGCGGCCTTGCCATCATTCCCGCCGTCATCGTCACCGTGCTTTACGGCGAAAGTGGCACGGCCAAACTGCTCGTCATCAGCCAGGTCATCTTGAGCCTGCAACTCTCGTTTGCCGTCATCCCGCTCATCCTCTTCACCGGCAACCGGCGGCTCATGGGCGAATTCGTCAGCCCCGCCTGGATAAAAATTCTTGCCTGGCTCACCGCCGCTGTCATCGTCGTGTTGAACGTGAAATTCCTTTTGGATTTCTTTGGCTGGAGCGCGGCGCTGGCAAAAATTTTCAACCACGGATGAACACAGGTGCACACAGATAAAAATACGACAACCCCGAACGGAGCGCGGACGGCTCGTCCGCAAGTTCCTGCCATCGTTTGTCCGAACACGCGGACGAGCCGTCCGCGCTCCGTCACGCCTCACTCCTCACTCGTCCCTGTTCTTCATCCGTGTTAATCTGTGTCCACCCGTGGTTAAAAATATGTATCGCAAAATCCTCATCGCCCTCGACAACAGCCCGGCGGACGAAAGCATCCTGCCGCACGCCGCCGAACTCGCGTCGAAGTTCGGCGCGGAAATTTTGCTCCTGCACGTCGCCGATGGTTTTGCCGCGCGCTGTTTTGATTCCTTGAAGCTCGCCGAATCCGAAGAGATGAAAGCCGACCTCGCCTATCTGGAAAAAGTTGCCGCCGGATTTCGAGAGAAAAAGATTTCCGTCAGCACCAAACTGGCGCTCGGCAATCCGCCCACCGAAATCGTCAAGGCCGCCGAAGCGGAAGGCTGCGATTTGATCGCGCTCGCCGGCCACGGCCACCGCCTGTTCGGCGACATCTTTCACGGCAGCACCATCACCGAAGTCCGGCACAAGACCGAGATTCCCCTGCTCGTCGTCCGGGCGAAGAAAAGATAAATTCCGTAGCAGCCGACGTAAGGAGGCTCTGACCGTTTCCGCTTTCCCGCTTTCCGCTTTTTAATTTGAGCCTCGTCACCTCGGCTGCTACATCACAGCTTCGGCAACGTGGAATCTTTCGGGCGCTCCACGAAGTGCAGGAGATTGCCCTCCAAGTCTTCAAAGAAAATGATGCGCCCGCCACCCGCCGCCGCGCGCTCGGCTTCATTAAACTTCACGCCGCGCTTTTCCAGTTCCACTTTGGCCGCGTCGAGCGAGTCCACCCGCAGCGCCAGATGGCGGAAACCCGCGAGCTTGTTGTTCGCCGTGTCCGGCAGCGATTTGTCCGCCGCGTAAATCTCGAACCAGACATTGCCGAGCGAGATGAGGCACGTCAACGGCGTCTGACCATTGTCGAAAACGGGCTGCGCGCCGAGCACACGTTGATACCACGCTTTCAGCGCGGCAGGATCCTTGGCAACGATGGCGATATGTTCAACGGCAATATTCATGTTCAAATTAAAAGTGAAAACCCGATAAAGCGAAATAAAATTCGGTGGTGGAGCGCAGGCGGGTGCAGCTTGACCCGGTTGTGCTTCGCGCTGGATTCCACTCCCTCTCCTCCTCGGAGGAGGAGCAGCGACAGCGGCTATGGACAGGGGAGAGGAGG
>JAYVQV010000048.1:0-11707 GCA_043776855.1 Limisphaerales bacterium
TCTTTTTTCGGTTTCTTGATTTCTTTTTTCTGACTGCGATTGCCTTTGGCCATATTGATTCCTTGGTTAATGTTCAACCGTAGCTACACAGATTGCCGCCAGTTTTACAAACGCAAACTTTGTTACGTCCCGGTCGGCGGCGACCAGAACACCTTCAGCGACACGATTTCTGGTGTTTAATACCACAGGCAAAGACCCGCGCGCAGGCCGTGGCTGATTTCGTTGTATTGCCGCAGGGTCTGGCCGTAGCCGCTGAAATATTCCACTTCAATGGTCGGATTGAAACCGAAGTAGCGCGGCAGGTTGAAACGCAAATCCACTTCAACGCCGGGATGCCGGCCATCTTCGCCGAGCCGTAATTTGCCCGCGAGCTGGGTTTTCTGCCAGGGCTTGGCTTTGTTGTCCCACGTCACGGCGGCAAGCAGATCCACATAGCCGCGATATTCGGCTAGGTTCTGATTGTAGGTGCCTTTGGAAATATAATACCAGCCGCGCGGCTGGAACATCACTTGCAGGTTGGTGGTCACGTCATAGCGGATCGTGGGTTGAAAATAAACGGTGTTAAGGCTGCGTTCCGTCGGACCACCGCGCCCGTTGGATTCGTGTTCGACCCCGCCTTGCAAGTCCAGCTTGAGCGGAAATTTTTGCGGCAGCACATCGCGATAATAGAGGAACCCGGACGGCTTGTAACTGGTGTCAAAGAAGGACGGGTCGGACGAGATCAAATCCCAGAAGGAAGTCTGCGTGTAGGCAAAATAGAGATGGTTGAAGGGATTCCAATTCTCCGAGTAATTGAAGATCCGGTATTTCAAACTCAATTGAAACTTGGCGGCGGGATAGTTGCCCAGCAAAAAATAAATCGGCTCGTAGCGGAACAGATGTTTGTCGTAGAAATCGCCGATGAGGGAACTCAAGGAGGCGTTGTCCAGCGGTGGACCAGACGAGGCCGGCTCCGCCATGAACGGGGCATCGGGGACGGCGGCGGCGACGGGAATCGTGAACGCGCTGTAGTTGCTGACGTTGAGGCTGGCCTGTCCCTGCACGTTCGCGGGAACATCAAAATGATATTCCGCCCTGGCAAAGGTGCCGGGCGCGATCATCGCCGGCGGATTGCTGGCGCTCAAGGTCAGGATGGTTTCGTTCGTCCGCGATCCCGAAACCAACCGGCAAGAGAGACGCGGCTCGAAGGTGTGGGCGATAGCCTGCGTGGAGTTGTTCATGCAATACAGCCAAAGCCCAGCGGATTTGCCCGCCGTCAGCGGCTGGGCGGGCGGAACAAAAACGCAGGTAACTTCCTGCCCCGAGACCGTTGCCAGACTTAACAGAAGGGCGATAGAAAAATGCAACCATGCCTTGCCGGCCAGCCAGCGAGACGCGGTTGCTTGGTCGAAAATAAAGTTTGAGGCAAACGGTCCTGACGAAAGAAAAAATAATCGCTCCATGAATTTTAGATTGCCCGCAATTTCAGGTGTGGTCTACCACAAACCAACCGATTGAGGGAATTAATGCCGGTTAAAAAATTTCGTCGCATCATCCAAAACCGGGTCGAGCCAGCGGTTCGGCGATGACAGCGCCACGAGCATTCCGACGTGACCGCGATGGGCGTAGGTGATCTGTTCCACTTGTCCCCCACTCTTCTGGATGCGTTCGGTCAGGCGCACGGTGTTCTGCGGCGAGACGATCCAATCTTTCAAGCCGTGCATCAGGAGCATCGGCGGTTCTTGAGCATCCACAAACGTCAGCGGGCTGGGTTGCGGCTGCATGGTGGCGGCGTTCGTCAACGGGCCGAACACTTCCGCGTCCCATTTGTTCGACGCGAAATCATACACGCCGGACATCGCAGCAGTGGCGCGGATGGCCTTGCGGTCGAGGCCGACGGCTTGGAGATAATGCGCGTCCGTAGCCAGCAACGCGGCAGTGTGCGAGCCGGCGGAATGTCCCATCAAATAAATCTGCTCCGGGTCGCCGCCAAACTCGGCGATGTGGTCATGCACCCAGCGAACTGTCGCCGCGCCGTCTTCAACACACGCGGGAAATGTCACTTGCGGATACAGCCGGTAATCCGGCACCACCGCGATGAAGCCGCGCGAGGTGAGCGCTTCGCCGACGAACCGGTAATCATGCCTGCTGCCGCAACGCCACGTTCCACCGTAGAAAAAAATCACAACTTTCGTGTGCGGCGTGATTTTTTCGGGGCGATAGACATCGAGCTTTTGGCGCAGGTCGGTTCCGTAAGCGTGATTCAGCGAGCGCGTGTAGTGATTGGGCCACACGGCGGAATTCATCGCGACGGTGGCATTGACGAATTGCATGCCGGTGCAGCCCGTCAATAAACTGATTCCCGCCAGCGCGGCCAAGACGGCGAGCCAGCGCGAAAAAATTCCCATCCATTTCATGCGTCAGAATAAAGGAAGCACTGCCGCAAGAAAATGAAATCCATTTCAGAGCCGGCTTTAGCCGGAACCATGCCGTAAGAATTTTTTTGACCACAGATGGACACGGATGGACACAGATAAAATCGCACGGGGGGAGCCGTTGCTTGACGCCACTAAAATCGTCTCTGTTGAAAACTCACCCAGCCCCAGCCCCATCTGTGTCCATCTGTGGTTTCAACTGCATGGTTCCGGCTTAAAAATGTAGCGTCAGACCCACGCCCCGTGCCGGATGCCTGCCGCCACAAAATTCAGCGGCGGGCGGCTTTCTTTTCGCGCTTCGTCGCGACGACGGACACGAGGATGGCGGTGGTCAGGATGGCGGCGATGATGATGAGCGAGAAGAACGTGGGAATCTCGAATTGAAACCAGTGGTGCGCGCCTTCGCCGTGCGGCGCGAACAGCATTTTTACGCCGACAAAAATGAGGACAACGGACAGGCCAATCTTGAGGTAACGAAAATAATCAATCGCCCCGGCCAGCACGAAATACAGCGAGCGCAGGCCGAGGATGGCAAAAACATTCGAGGTGAAAACGATGAACGGCTTTGTGGTCACGGCGAAAATCGCGGGGATGGAATCGAGCGCAAAAATCAAATCGGTCGTCTCCACCATGAGCAGCACGAGCGCGAGCGAGGTGAGCAGCTTGCGGCCGTTCTGCCGGACCATAAATTTTTCATTGTGCGTCCCCTCGGCGATGGGAAAAAGTTTTCGCGCGAGCTTGATGACGGGATTTTTTTCTGGCTCCACGCCTTCGTCATCGGTGAAGAGCATCTTGATGCCGGTGAAAATCAGGAAGGCGCCGAACAGATAGAGCGTCCATTGGAAGCGTTGCACCAGCGCGGCTCCCGCCAGAATCATCGCGCCGCGCATGACGAGCGCGCCCATGATGCCCCAGAACAAAACGCGGTGCTGGTTTTGCGGCGGGACGCGGAAGAACGTAAAGATGAGCGCGATGACGAAGACGTTGTCCATCGAGAGCGACAGCTCGATGACGTAGCCGGTGACGAATTCGACCGCCTCCTCGCGTCCGCGCAACGGCACGAGCGCAATGGCGAACAGCATCGCCAGGATGCACCAGAAGATGGACCAGCGGAGCGCTTCCTTGAACGAGACGACGTGCGGCCGCTTGTTCAGCACGCCGAGGTCAACCGCGAGGAAGAACAGGATGCACAGGACGAATCCCGCCCAATGCAGCGGCGTGATGGTGATGTAGGCAAGCATGGAATTCATTTCGAGGGCATTACATTTTGCCACCAAAAAACATTTTCAGTCTGGTGGAGTTTTTCGCGCTGCGAAAAACTATGCTGGCGAAGCCGGCACTGGAAGTGTGGCTCCATCCGGCATAAGTCGCTCCAACATTTCCGTCGCCTGACGCTGCGCTCGGCGACGGGGTTTTCGCAGCGCGAAAACCACCACCAAAGTTGGCCGGACGCATCATCCGATTTTTCAAACCTTCGCCGATTCAGTGTTCTGCATTCCCACCTGCGCCGCCGCACCAATGTTCGGGCGTTCGCCTTTGTGCCACCAGAGCACGATGACGCTGGCAATGAAGATGGACGAATAGGTGCCGACGATGATGCCGATGAGGAAGGTGAACGCGAAGTCGTTGATCGCGCCGCCGCCCCAGATGAACAGCACCAGCGTGGCGATGAACACCGTGCCGCTCGTGATGATCGTGCGGCTCAAAGTCTGATTGAGCGCGAGGTTGATGATGTCTTTGAACGAGCCGCGCACGCCGAGCTTCAGGTCTTCACGGATACGGTCGAAGATGACGATCTTGTCGTTGATGGAAAAGCCGATGATGGTCAGCACCGCCGCGACGACCGTGGCGCTGAACTGGCGACCGGACACCGCGTTGGCGATGCAGAACGCGCCGAGCGTGAACAGCACGTCATGCAGCACCGCGATGATGGCGGCAACGGCGAACGAGAATTCGTAGCGGAACGCGACGTAGGCGAGAATGCCGAGCATCGCCAGCAACGAAGCGGCAACGGCAGACTTCTGGATTTCCTTGCCGACGCTCGCGCCGACGCTAAAGCCGCCGACGGCTTTGAACTGCGCCGCCGGGAATTTTTCCGCGAGCGCTGATTTCACTTTGTCCGCCGAACCGGAGGCGGAAGTGACGTTCAACGTTTCTTTGCCGCTGGAAACATCTTTTTGATACTGGAGCTGCAAATCTTTTTCGCCGGCTGCCGTGAGCACGGAGCGAACCTGCTCCACTTCCACTTTTTGCGCGTAGCTGAACGTGGTGCTGTCGCCGCCGAGGAAATCCACACCAAACAGTTTCTCGCCGCGCGAGATGCCGAAGCCGAGGGCGACGACGATGAATAACGTGCTGACAATCGCGAGCGGCTTGGCGAAGCCCATGAAGTTCACTTTGCTGCTCTTGACGAGGTGCAGCATGGTGAGTGATTTCAGAATGTTGCGCTCCGTAAGGAAGTTGAAGATGAGCCGCGTCACAACCAGCGCCGTGAACAAGCTCGCCGCCACACCGATGGTGAGCGTCACGCCGAAGCCTTTGATTTCGCCCGTGCCCATCCAAATCAAAATGATGGACGAGATGAGCGTGGTGACGTGTGAATCGAAAATCGTTCCGAACGCGCGGGCATAGCCGGCGTCAATCGCGCCCTTCAAAGATTTGCCCTTCGCGAGTTCTTCGCGGATACGTTCGTAGATCAAGACGTTGGCATCCACCGCCATGCCGACGGTCAGCACGCCGCCCGCGATGCCGGGCAAAGTGAAGGTCGTTCCCGCCGCGCACATGACGCCGAGGAGAATGATGACGTTGGTGAGGAGCGCGATGTTCGCCGCGATACCAGCCATCATGTAATAAACCAGCATGAAAATGGACACGCCGATGACGGCATACAACGAGGCGTTGATACCGCTCTTGATGTTGTCCTGGCCGAGCGTCGGTTCCACGTCTTGCGAAGAAAGAATTTTCAACGAGCCGCGCAACGGATTCTGCAAAACGTTGACGAGCGTGCGGGCTTCTTCCGGCGTGTAATGGCCGGTGATCTGGCCGCTGCCGGTGAGAATCGGCTCATTGATGTTCGGCGCGGAATACAAGTCGCCGTCCAAAACAATCGCCATGCGATGACCGCTGTTGGCCGTGGTGATCTCGCCAAATTTTTTGCCGCCTTCCGCCGAGAGTTCAAAATGAATTTCCATGCCGCCCAGATTTCCGTAGGAAAGTCCGGCGCGGGTGATGATGTCGCCGGCCAAGTAATCTGGCGCAACATGTCCTTGGGGGGCTTTTTTAACGACCGCCGCTTCCATCTGCTGCTTGCCACCGGGCAATTGCTCGATGTGTTTCAAAACTTCATAGCCGGGCGGAACTGGTCCCAGCAGAGCGCCGGTCTTTTCATCCACGATGTCCTGGCTGCGATCATGCACCATGCGGAATTCGAGGAAGGCCGGCTTCTTGATCTGAATCTGCGCCGCTTCTTTGTCGGAAGGCGAAAGGCCGGGCATCTGAATCAAAATCTGATTGTTGCCCGCCGCTTGAAACACCGGCTCGGCCACGCCAAACCGGTCAATGCGTTTCCGCAACACTTCAATCGCCTGCGAAATCGCACCGCTCACATCCGCCTCGGTCACTTGGTTCGTCCCTTGTGCCAGCGTCTCGGTGTTCATCTCCACGAGGTAGGCCGTGCCGCCCTGCAAATCGAGGCCGAGCTTGATCTTGCCGGACGCCGCGCGTTGCAGGCGGTTCAGGATGTAAAGATTCGGACGAACCTGATTGCCCGCGTTGAAGCCGGGAAAATATTTCTGCAAATCATTCGTGCCGACGGCGGTTTGCAACGCGGCGAATTCGCTGATGTTCCCCGCCTTCGCCAAATCGGTGGCGGACTTCACGATGGCCGTGAACGCCTCGTCCGGCTTCTGCCCCTTGCTGGCGAACGTGGTGATGAGGCTCTGCGACGTGGGCGGAGTCACTTCATAAACCGCCCAGAGGACGATGCAGACGACGACGATAAACCAACTGAGATTATTTTGCTTCATGGCCGATTAGGATTCTGTGGTTTTACCGGATTCGAGAATTTCTGTGATGGAGCCTTTGGAGACTTCGAGCTTGGAGTCAGCGGAACGGAGCGTGACGATCTTGTCCTTCACCGTGATGACCGTGCCGATGATGCCGCTGGCCGTGCCGACGCGGTCGCCCGACTTGATGGCGTCAACCAGCTTGGCGAGTTCCTTGGCGCGCTTCTGCTGCGGGCGGATGAGGATGAAATAGAAAACCACGACGAGCAAAACCATCGGCAGGAAAGCGACGATGGGGTTTTGTTTCGGGGCGTCAACCGCAGGCGCGGCTTGGGCGAGAAACACATTCAATGAGTTAAGGTGCATAGTTTGAAAAACGGTCGGACAGTTTAGGAAAGCAACGGGTGAAGGCAAGATTCATTTGCCGAAGATAATGGTATCCTCCGATGAAGCGGCGTCTTCTCCCTCTCCCCTCGGAGGGAGAGGGCCGGGGTGAGGGGTGAAATGTTACCAGACAGGGTGCATCTTGACACTGTCCTTATCCAGCAGCAGGCGGGACGCCTGCGCTACTTTCGGCGCGGCTTCGCCGCCGCTGTAGCACAGGCGTCCCGCCTGTCCGGGCGATGAGGCGTGGCCTCTGGCTAATTTCTACTACAGGGACAGTGTCAAGATGCACCCTTGCGAATAACTCCCGCCGCCGGGCGCTTGACTTCATTTCCGTGACAAATCAGGATTTCGCGGCCTGATATGAATTTATTTTTTCACCGAAAGTTTTTAGCCGCTGTCACCGGAATTTTTCTAGCGGCGCAGTTGTTTGCCGCTGATACGAACGAACCTGCCGTCGCGCCGCCGGGCATCACGCGCGACGAGGTGGCGCAAAATTATCTGCACATCCAGGAACAGATCCACGAGTCGCAACTGGCCATTCAAAAGAGCCAGCAGGCGGCGTTCGACAGCCAGCAGGCCGCGCTCGCCGCCGCCAAAAGCAATTCCGACGTGCTCAACACCCGCATCCAGTCGCTCGAAAAAGCCATCGCCGACCAGCGCGTGAGCGATGCGGACGCCGCGCACAAGACGCAGCAATCAACCATGTTCATGGCCGGCACGTTTGGCCTGGTCGGGCTGGGCATCATGCTGCTGATGGTTTATTTCCAATGGCGCGCGTTCACGCAGCTCGCGCAGATTTCCGGGCAGCAGCACGCAATCAGCGCGCAGGCGGGCGTCGTGCAGCAGCTCGCCGCACCAGGGCGCGCGACGGTGGAATCTTCCTCCGCCCAACTCCTCGACGTGGTCAGCCGTCTGGAGCAGCGCATCCACGAACTGGAAGGCGGCCAGAAAATGTTGCCGGAAGTGGTGGCGACCAAACCCGCCGTGCCGGAGTTGTTGAGCGAAGGCCAAAAATTTCTCGATGAGAACGCGCCGCAAAAAGCGTTGGAATGTTTCGACAAATTTCTCGCGACGAATCCCGAACGCGCCGATGCCATCGTGAAGCGCGCTACGGCTTTGGAAAAACTTGGCCGCGAAGATGAAGCGCTGGCCACCTACAATCGCGCGATTACGGAAGACGGCACCTTGGTCATCGCGCATTTGCAAAAGGGCGGATTGCTGAACCGGCTGCGGCGCTACGATGAGGCGCTGAATTGCTACGAGCAGGCGTTGCTGGCGCAGGAGAAAAAGGGGAAGGCCTGATTTTCGGAGGGACGAGTTCCACGAGTCCCTGACTAAATCTTATTGGCTGGATTTTATTTGGGGACTCGTGGAACGGGTGCAGCTTGACCCGGTTGTGCTTTGCATTGGATTCCACTCCCTCTCCTCCTCGGAGGAGGAGAGGGCCGGGGAGAGGAGGACCATGGTTTGCCAAATTAAAATCCCCTCTCCCCAGCCCTCTCCCCGCTCGTGCCTCGCGGGGCGAGGGAGCCAGACCGCAACCGGGGCAAGCTGCACCCTCGTGGAACTCGTCCCTCCGATTTTTTAATTAAAATTTACCCGGCTCGCCGTGCGTTCCGTTTCCACCTGTTCCTTGAGCAGATCAATTTTCAACTTCAGCAGTTCGCGGTTTTCCTTCGACTGGTCGGCGAGGTCTTTTTCCAAATCAGTGATGCGCGTTTCGTAGGTGCGGAGGCGTTCAAACAGCGGCGTCTGGACGGATTCGAGGCGCTTGATCAGTTCGGTGAGTTCGGCGGAGGCGGTCTGCTGCGCGGCGAGCAGGTCGCGGCGCTGCGCGGCGAGTTCTTGCACGACGGCATCCTTGAGTGCGTCCACGAGCTGCGGTGCGAGGCTGGATTGGACGGAATTCAAGAGCGTGTTGACGCTGGGCGGCGGCAGCGGCTGGGTTTTGCCGTTGAGAATTTTGGCGATGATGCGGTTGGCTTCGTGGGTGCCATCGCGTTTGCAGACGGGGCAGGTGATGGCGGCGGGCATCGCGCCGTTGACCGGCCAGACTTCAAAGGCGTATTTCTGGCCGCAGCCGCAAAAAATTTTTATTGGAATCGGCGAGGCGTTCACCAGAGAAATGATTTTTGCTCGCTCAACTGCTGGTCGCCGTTCCAGAGCGTCGCGCGCCAGGCGAGAACGGCACCGAAGTTTTTGTAGTCGTCGCCGGTGAGTTTGATTTCGGTCCAGTTGTTGAAGGAGCCGGGGACGACTTCGGATTCAAGGATTTTAATTTTAGGTTTGCTGTCCGCGCCGAGGCCGCGCAGTTCGAGGCGGAGTTTTAATTTTTGGTCCGCGCTGCATTGCACGTCGTAGCGGAGGCCGGAGATTTCGTTGGTGTGGGTGCGGAGGTAGGCCTGATACGCGTCGCGGTCGAAGAGGCTCGGCGATTTGGCGATGCGACCTTCGGGGTCGAGGAAGAAGGGGAGAACTTTGACGAGCTGGCCCGGCGCAGTCTCGGCGGCAAAGAGGGCGGGGGAACAGCAGAGCAACAAGGTGATTAAAATCCGGCGCATGGCAAACGATAGCGCGGGCGGCGGCGGGAGTTCAACTCAATTTCTGGTTGTATCCTCACTTACGGAGCGCGGCTGTCCCAGCCGCAGCGCGCGGGAAAAATCCGTGGCGTCCGCTACCAACAGGACGCGCTGCGGGTGAGGACACCCGCGCTCCGCAGCCAATAAGGACACTCCCAATTTCCGGTTGCAATGATGGACTGGGTGGGGTGCAGTTTGAAACTGTTCTTGACCAATCCTCCTCGTCCTCGTCCTCGTCCTCGTCCTCGAATTCAATCTACCAAGCGAGGACGAGGAGGAGGATTGCCGTCCGGCAGTTTTATTTCCAGTAGAACTCCACCGTCTGCACGTTGGGGCCGCCGCGCCAGAGGACGGCTACGAATTCGCGGTTCAATTCACCGATGTGCGCGGTGACGTGGACTTCAAACGTGGAACTTTTCGTGGTGCATATATCATTCAAATTCATTCCCGGCACAGCCGGTCTTGCCTGAATGGAACCAAGCTCTCCCACATTACGAAACGGCGTATCATCCTCCGTGCCGTCTTGTCCATCTGGCCCGGCACGATGCTTCATTATTTCCGTCGCGGATGTGGTGTCCACGATAAGTTGCAGGACATTCGCGTCGGCGGTGTTGATGTTGATCTTGCCGGTGCCGAACGGCGTGAAGACATCCTGCAAACCAAACGCGTAGTTCGGTTCCTCGCTGAACGTGTGGCCTAAACCCATCTTATGATGCTGAAACGCCGCGCCCTGTGAGTTCGTCGCGCTGCCGCCCTTGAACATGGCGAACGTCACGCCTTTCACGAGCATGAGTTCCGCGAGATCATCAACTGGCGCGTTCTTGGCGTAATACGGCGGGTTCATGCCTTGGTAATAATCGCTCTCGGCGCCGCCGGGTCTGGTCGCATCGTCGGGGTCCACCCAGTCTTGAATGGAATCGGACACCGCCGAAATGTCGCCCGCATCCGCGCCCATGACGGTGAGCACCTGCTGGATGAGCAGCGGCTGCTGCGGCGCGGTGTTCACATTCACCTTGCGTTCGAGGTCAATAATTTTGACGGACACGGAATGTTCGCCGACGGGAAAATTATCCAGCTTGAGGCCGTAGATGGCGCTGTTCGTCTCCGCGCCCGCGCCGGGGCCGCCCGCCCAGATCTGATTTAACGCGTCGTAAGGCTGGTTGTTTTCCAGCGAGATGACGTAGCGCGCGAGTTCCACGCCGGCGCGGCCGAGCCAGAGCAGTTGTTCGTCGTTGGTGGCATTGGCGGCGAGGCGCGTCTCAATCTTCATCGAGTAGGCGAACGCGCCCGCGAGAATCGTCAGCACCGTGACCGCCACGAGCGCGACGATGACGGCGATGCCGCGATTTTTTTTCTGGAAAGAAATTTTCATCGGGTCAGCGTCGGGGTGGGGGTGGCCGTCCGGTCGGTGGGGCAATCGGCGGCAGTCCGCCGCCGCCCGGCGCGCCCGGCCCGTTCGCCGTGCCGTGCTGCACCGCCGCCGGCATCATGCTGGACGGCATCGAAAACGCGCGGACGATGGAAAGCTCCGGCGCGTTCGCCCCGGCCTCGGTGTTGCCGCCGAGCACCAGGCCCACGCGGATGAGCGGCGGGATGGAATTGGTGTTCTCCCATTCCGTGACCCAGTCGAGCTGGTTGGTGTCCCAACATTCCACGGCGAAAGTTTTCACATTGCGCGCGAGGATGAGCGGATTTTTTTGTTCGTCCTCGTCCATGTCCATGAGGATGGGGTTTTGGCGCAGCACGAGATTTTTGCCCGCGCCAAATTCCTCGGCGGCCTCCAGCGAGAAGGTGACGCGGCGCAGATTGAAATCGCCAAACTTGCCGTTGCGCGGGAAAATTTCCGGCAGGCGCGCGGTGAAGCTGAACACCGGCGACTGGCCGTTCTGGAGGATGAAGCTGTAATACTTCTGCGACGCCTGGAAGGACTGGCAGCACATCAGCGCGTCCTCGATGGTGCGGAGCGCGATGCGCTGGCGCTGGGCTTGCGCGGCAGCGGACTGGCCGACAATCGTGGCGCGCGTAACCAGCGCCCACGTTGAGTAAATTGCCGCGAGCACCATCATGAAGATGGCGATGGCCACCATGATTTCGATGAGCGTGAAGGCCTGAAGAAATTTTCGATTTAGGATTTGCGATTTACGATTGGACGGAGCGCGGCCTGCAAAAATATTTTCACGCGAAGTTTTCATCGGCCAAAACCTCCATCAAGGCTGCCGGGCGGCGAGTCGGGACGGTAAAGCAGCGTGGTGTTGCGCGAGATGATTTCCTGGCCGCGCAAGGTTTGGATGACGACATCCGCCTGGAATAATTTATTGGACGA
>JAYVQV010000049.1:0-2982 GCA_043776855.1 Limisphaerales bacterium
CCGCCGATGTCTCCGTCAAAATCAGTGACGTCCACCTCTGCTGTGGCTCCTGCGTGAAGGGCGTCGAAAAAGCCGTGGGCGGAGTTGCGGGCGCGACCGTCGCCGTGGATCAAGACACCGAGACTGTCACGTTGACCGCTGCCGACACGGCCACCGTGCAGAAAGCCGCCGATGCAATTGTGGCGGCGGGCTACTTTGGCAAGAGCAGCGATGCCAGCGTCAAGCTGGACGCCAGCACCGGCGCGAAGGGCGAAAAAGTTCAGACACTAAAAATCAAAGGCCTGCATCTTTGCTGCGGCAAATGCGTGAAGGCCGTGAACGAAGCGCTCGGCCCGGTCGCCGGTGTGAAAGCCAACACCGCCGCGAAGGGCGCGACGACGTTTGAAGTCACCGGCGATTTCAATGACCAAGAAGTTTTCGCCGCGCTGCAAAAAATCGGACTCACCGGCAAGGTGGAATAATTTTCCTGTTTATCAAAGCGCCCCGGTGCTGAAAAGTGCCGGGGCGTTTTTTTATTTTGGGAAAAAATTGAGGGAGAGTTGCCGCACCAGCGCTACGCCGCAGTGCGGCATTTTTCGCCGCCGGCGAAAAATGGTGGTAGGTAATGGATTCGAACCATTGAAGGCGTTAGCCGACAGATTTACAGTCTGCACCCTTTAGCCACTTGGATAACCTACCAGCCGTAAGGCCGCACAGTAAGCCATGACTTGCGTGGTTTGTCAATTCGCCGGTGTGTGCGGTAGTGCCTGAATTTGCGGAGCGCGGCTCTGTGAGCCGCAGCCGTTCCAGATTTCTGAACGTCACCGTTTATTGGCAACGGTCGGTTTTTGCGTGGCCGCTGCGGCTCACAGAGCCGCGCTCCGTTTCTGAATTAAGGCACCACTGTGCGTGCAGCACTGTCCTCATTTATTTTCGGAGCGCGGGCTTCAGTCCGCTTCGACGTCCATATTTCAAACCACGCTGAAGCGGCATAAATGCCGCGCCCCGCAAATTAGAACAGTGCCGTGCGTGCCGCGCTTCGACACCCGGCGATTGGGAACAGTTTCAAGTTGCGTCTGTTTGTCATCCGCAAAAAAACACCCGGCGCAATCGCTGGGCGACGCGCCGGGAAGGTGATTTCAAATTTTCGTTACGCAGCGGGCGTGGCTTCGGCGGTCGGCGAAACTTCCGCCACGGGTGCGGTGGCTTCAACCACCACCGGCTCGGTCGCGGTGATTTCCGTTTCCGTGGCGACGGCAATAATTTCGGCGGCGGCTTCGGCGGACACCGCAGCGGCTTCGGCAGCGGGCTTGGCGGCGGGAGCTTTCTTTTCCTGCTTCACCGGTTTTGGCAGCGGCTTCTTCGCCGTTTCCATGCGGCCATCGGCGAATTCCAGCACGGCGCCCTGATGAATGAGCCAGTGCAAATCCACCATGACGGCGGTCTGCTCGGCGGTCGGTTCCGGCGCGGCGGGTTTCGCTGGGGCAGGGGCAGCTTCGCCTTCAGCAACCAGTGCTACCGGCGCGGGAACGACTGGAATGACCGTTACCTTCGGCGTGGGCGCGAGCGCTTCGATCAATTTCTTCCGCGTGCATTTCGGCGTGGCGTTGATGTATTCCACGATGCGCTTGATGCTGTCGGACACCGGGTTCGTTTCAATGTCGAGGAACGTGGGCCGCGCGACGCTGACGTGCGTGACGGTTTTGTTGACCTTGAAAAATTGCAGGCCGTAATGCGCGAACTGCTGGCTCAATTTCGTGGCGATGGGCAGCGGGAAATGTTTCTGCTGCTCCCATTCCGCGCGGATGAGGCGCTGCAAGCCGCTGCTCTTCAAACTGCGGCTCGGCAAACCGGCGACGATGAGCGTCTCGACCGCCTTGATGATGCTGTCCTTGTGCGTGGCGCGGAAATGTTTTTCCACTTCTTCCATCGAGGCGAGCTTGAGCGGCTCCGGCACGTTGAGCACGTTGAACTCGGTCTTGAAACTTTGTTCTTCGATCCATTGCTTCACGACGGCCTCGTCTTTCACGATTTTCACGCGGGACTTGAACATGTCGAACGGCATCCGCGAAAACTTTTCCGTGTGCAGCTTGCGAAGCTGGTTTTGGTAATCGTGATTGTTCGGCGGGCCGAGGATGACGCCGCTCATGCCGCACTGCGCGACAAAGGTATAAACGCCCTTCGGCGCTTCGATCTGCACGCGGTCGGCCTGATAGAACGTGGCGAAATGATTTTTGAGAACGTGGGCAACGGCTTCGTCCTCGCTCGTCCACGGCGTCTCGTCGAGCGCGCAGGTGAACATTTTCTCGCTCGTGCCGTCGGCTTTTTTCTTGGCGGTGAGCTGGACCGAATAACGTTCCGCCTTGTCCAGAATCAGCAGCGCGATTTGAAAAAGCGGATACGCGCGGCCCGTCATTTTAATCTGCCGCGCGAGTTGTTCGACGCCGCGATCTTCAGGAATGAAAGCGACATTGAACTCCGGCAACGGCAACGGCGCAGGGCGCTCGGCGCGTTCATCCCGGCGATCATCGCGCTGGCCAAAGCCGCCGCCCGAACGGCGGTCGCCAAATTTAGAACCGCCACCCGCTCCGCGCGGCGGACCGCCACGGCCCGCGCCACCACCGAAACCGCCGCCCGCGCCATCCCGGCGCGGCGCACGGCGTTCGCCGGGTTTGCCGCTGAACGAGCGTTCCGGTTTGACGCCTTCGTTGCCGGTGAATTTGGCGAATTTGTTGGTGTCAGTTTTCCCCTGCGCCCAGGCGGGCTGAAAAAGGGTTTCCAAGTTTAGTTCGAGATCGGACGCGTTGCTCATGATGATAAAAATGCCCCGACACGCGGGGTTGAATTGAAAGCCTAGCACGGATTCACGAAGCGAGTAAAGCCTTGTGGTGGCCGGGCGGTGCATCGGGTGCATCTTGACACTGTTCTTATCCGGCGGCAGGCGAAAGGAATTTCCCCCTTGCCCGGACAGGCGGGACGCCTGTGCTACAAAGGCGGCGAAAC
>JAYVQV010000050.1:0-2968 GCA_043776855.1 Limisphaerales bacterium
GTTGTGGTGGGATGATTGACGGGTCGAAACCGGCAGGAGTGATTAGACAGTTGCTCGCCCTCACCCTAACCCTCTCCCCCGGGGAGAGGGGACAGCGATGATTGCCCTCGTGAAATCGGAAATGATTTTCATCAATCCTGTCGCAGGTTTTCGTCGAGATGAGCCGAGCGGTTCTCCCTCTCCCCGGGGGGAGAGGGCCGGGGTGAGGGCGAGCCAACCAACCAATCTCTGCGAAGCATTCAAAACGAAAGTAACAACTTGTAATCATCCTTTGAAATCCTTCTACCCACTACAAACGTCGAGGAACCCAAATTGTTGAAAAAACAGGGGTTTTGAGGGTTTTACCGCTGAACGGCGTTGGTTGCCGAAGGGAAACTGGACGTTACCCACTGGCGCTTGACCATTACCCACGGGGGTAAAGCCGTTGCCCGCCGACAAATGGCCAGTTCCCGGCGGCACGCGCCAATTTTTCACGGGCAATGAATGGCTTCCCACCAGCAGCAGGCAAATCCCCACGGGCAACTGACGTTCTTCCATCGGCACAAAAAAATTTCCCACCGGCACAAAACTTTTGCCCGTCGAGTAGTATCGTCTGCCGTCTGGCTACTGGTCGTTGCCGACGGGGTTGTGTCAGGCTCTCAACGTTCCCTCCGGCATGTCGCCGGAAAACAAAATCAAACCATTGGCGGACATGACACATTACGATGCACCCGGTCTGATGTATGACAGCGGAGTTTTGTATGACGTCGTTCCCCCGCCGCAACCCCTCAAACGTATGGCTCAAATCAAGATAAACTTCAAGGGTCTCTCCGACCTCGGCATCATCCAGCAATGCACCAACATTAAGACGGCGATGACGGGCAACGCCAACTTCACTACGCCCACGCCCACCCTCACGGCGTTCGGCACGCTGATCACCACGGCGCAGGCCAAGCTCACCGCCTCGGACACGGCGCAGCAGACGAGCAAGCTCGCCACGGCGGACAAGGACGCGACCATCGCCGCGTTGCTCGCGAGCGTGAAGCAGCTTTCGGATTATGTGAGCATGGTATCGGCAGGTGACGGCGTGAAAATCCAGAGCGCGGGTTTCAGCATCAAGGCCGCCGCCGCCGCCACGCAGGTTCCGGACATGGTGCATAACCTCGCCATCACGGCGGGCGACAATTCGGGCGAACTGGATTTGCAATGGGACCCGACGAACGGCGCGAAGACTTACGACGTGCAGACCAGTCCCGATCCCATCACGCCGACGAGCTGGGTTTCGCAACCGAGCGTCTCCAAATCCAAGGCGGTCATTCTCGGCCTGCCGAGCGGGGCGAAGATGTGGTTGCGCGTCCGCGCGGTGGGCGCGGGCGGCATCGGCGCATGGAGCGATGTGGCGACGAAGATTGTGCCGTGAGTCCTTGCGGACGGCTCACCATTCTAATCAGACAGGATTGACCGGATTAACGGGATTGAATCTGAAAGAAAAAGAATCCTGTAAAATTCTGTTAATCCTGTCTAAAAAACGAAAGGAGAATTTATGCCTTACGATTCCACCAAGCCGGCAAACGGTTCGCCGATTCTTTCCGCTGAATTGCGGAATCAGTTCAACGCGTTGAATGATGATCTTCAGCAACGGGCGTTGAGCATTGATGTGCAGGATGCCATCAACGCGCAATCGGCGGGGTCGGTGAACGCATTGCCCCCGCCGAACTTCACCGTGAGCAATCCGCCCACGCAAGCGGAGATGCTCGCGATCACGGATTACCTGACGCAACTCTACGTCGCGTTGAGCCGGACGTAAGCGGACGGAGTGGCGGGTGAATCACGGACGGCTCACGCGGAAGTATTGGGCGGCGGAATTGGCGGGCAAGGGAATGGTCACGGCGTTGCTGCCGCTGCTGGCGTAGAAGTTCGTGTAGGTCGTCCAACTGCCGGTGGCAAGATTCGTCGTCCATTGCACGGAGTAACTTTGGTAGAGGTCGGTGGCGAAATTGAAAATAAAATTATTTCCCGTGAGGCGCGGAGAAAGAATCTGCACGGGCTGGTAGCTGACGGGACCGACGCTGACGTTGTCCATGATGGCGAAATTATTGGTGTCGCCGATGGATGAGAACGTGTCGTTGTAGCCGAGGAGAATCGCGCCGTTCGTGTAGCCAAACGTATTCGTGTATTGCGCGACGGCGACGTTGTTGAGCAGCCACGTTATCAAATTATTTTCCGACCGCACTTCGACGCTGTTCCACCGCAGACCGGATGAACCGGACGGGGTGGTGAGGCCGTTGGTGAAAGTGAGCACGGGAAAGAGGCTGATGAAACCGGCGTCGAGGTTGTCGAAGTTCGCGCCGAGTGGCGGGGTCGGGCCGAAGCCGCTGGTGAGCAACACGGGTGCGCCGCCGCTGCCGCCGCCACGGAAAACGGAATAATCGCGGACGGTGCCGGACGTGCCGCCATCGCCATCCATCGCGAACCAAAGGCCGTCGCTGGTGTTTTGCGCGATGCGGTTGGTGAGGTTGCCGGAGCAGTTGAAGCCGAAGAGCGCGTGCTCGGTGGTGGCGAGCGTTCCCCAATTCATCCAGAGGTCGAACTTCAGCGCGAAGTTGTTCGACCAAAGCTGGCCGACGGGATAGAGGTTCACGGCGGCGGCAGCGGCGTTGGCGTCGGCCTTGTTGGCGGTGAGGTAAAGACCTTTGCGCGTGCCGCCGAGAGAGTGCGGCGCGGAGGGGATGTTCGTGGGAAAGGTGACGCTGGAATAATCAAAACCGAATACCGTCTTAAAATCATAGCCGCCTGACGCCGCGCTGAAAAATATTTTGTAGCCGTTCGTCGTGGCGTTGTTCGTGAGGACGCTGGGTGCGACATAGCTGTCGAAGTCATCGGCAAAGCCAAGCGCGAGCGTGACGACGGCGCTGGTCACGCTGCCGCCCGGATTGCTAACGATGACAAAATAATTTCCGGTGGTGGCGGATTGGACATTCGTGCGCGT
>JAYVQV010000051.1:0-2967 GCA_043776855.1 Limisphaerales bacterium
CCAGCAAAGCCTCATTCACGCCCTCGTCAGCCATTTTCCCAACGACCCCGTCGCCCGCGTCGAGATCGAAAGACTCATCCGCACCAAAGATGCCCGGAAAGATTCATGGCTCGCCCGGCACGCCACGCAGTTGTCCAAAATCCTCGACGAACTCCGCATCTGCGACCCCGCCATCGGTTCAGGTGCGTTCCCCATCGGAATGTTGCAGGAAATTTTTTGGACGAAGCTCGCCCTGAATCCCAGCCTCGACCGCGCCACGGCCAAACGCGACATCATCCAACGCTCCATTCATGGCGTGGACATTGACGCCGGGGCGGTGGAAATCGCCCGCCTGCGCTTCTGGCTCGCGCTCATCGTCGAGGAAAAAAATCCCGTGCCGCTGCCCAACCTCGATTACCAGATCATGCAGGGCAACAGCCTCCTCGAATCATTTGAAGGCATAGATTTGAGCAAGCTGGACAGCGGAAACACCGGCGGCCATGAGCTGACCGCCATTTTAGGCGATCCGCAGGGGCAGCTTCTCGCCGACGAAGCGCGGGCGCAGATGGAAATGCAGAACGCCACCCGCCGCGACGAGATCGCCCGGCTCAACCAAGACTATTTCAACGAAACCAAACCCGCCGCGAAAATTGAACTCCGCCGGCGAATTGATGGGCTGGCGATGGCGCATCTTGCGTTCAACATCGGCTACAAGCGCGACGAGATTGAAGTGCAGCTACGGCAGCAGCGCGAATTGCTCTCCGGGCGGCGCGTCCGCAAAAGAGGATGGAGCAAAGACGCCTGCGAACGCGCCATTGCCGTTTTGAAAAACGAACTCGACGCGCTCGTGGAAAAAGAAAAACGGCTGCGCGAGTTGGAACACAAGCCCGAACGCCCGTTCTTTCTCTGGCATCTGTGGTTTCGCCACGTCCTCAAATCGCCGCCCGCTGGACGCGGCGGCTTTGATATTGTCATCGCCAATCCGCCGTATGTTCGCGCTGATAATCCAGACTTTCTTGAGCAACGCCTACGAATCACAGCCGAAGGCAATTTTGTAACGTTGTGGGAAAAGTGGGATCTCTATGTTCCGTTTATTGAGCTTGGCCATCGGCTGCTGCGACTCGGCGGCGTGGAGGCCATGATTGTTTCGGATGCTTATTGCCACTCCAAATATGCCATCAAATCGCAGGATTGGTTTCTCCAAAACGCGGTCGTTAACCGTATTGATTTTCTCAGCAAGCTTCAGATTTTCGACGCGGGCGTGAAGAACATGATTTTCTTTTACGCCAAAGGTGAAGGCTTGCAAAATGTCCCAGAGCGTCGCTTGCATACGGAACGTTTTGGAAATATCACAGCTCTTCCAAGCGAGAAACAAATAGGCGCAACACACCGCTTGTTCTTCCTAGAAGACCAAGGCGTGACGCTTGAGACATTTTCTATCAAGACCGTGGCGCTAGAATCCATCTGCTACATCACAAAGGGAATGGTCGTTCATGCAGATGAAGAATTAGCTCGCGGTGCATTTACGCTTGCAGACCTTGTTTCAGAAGTTAAAGACAAAGAACATCCAGCCCGTTTTGTTGAGGCCAAGATGTTGGATCGTTGGGGCGCAGCGAAAAACAAATGGTTGGAGTATGGAACTAAACGAGCGCCGTCTCTTTTCAGTCGGCCAACATTTCCAGAGATTTACAGCGCACCAGAAAAACTCATTTCAATTGACCTTGCAGCAGGCGTTGACCAACTAAAAGTTGCCTACGATGACGCCCAGCTTTACCACAACCATTCGGCATGGTCATTTGTGCCGTGGCATTACCTGAAAAAAGTTCGCAACCGCTCGCTCAAAAAATCAGCGCGCTATCCCGACGAAGCAAAGGGTGACAGCGAACTTCCCAACCGAACCGAACTCGAAAAACTCAGCGAGAAATTCGATGCCAAATATCTTGTCGCGGTGATGAACTCTAAAGTAGCTCGCCGCTTTTTGATGGAAAAACGTCGGAGTAACATTCACCTGTTCCCCGACGATTGGAAGCCACTTCCCATTCCCGCCGCGAGCGCGGCGGAGCAAGCGGCGTTGAGCGGGCTGGTGGACGGCATCCTCGCGGCCAAGCGCACCGGCGACGCGGCCACGGTGACGGCCTTGGAAACCGAAATAGACACGCACGTTTTCCGCCTCTACGCCCTCACGCCCGCCGAAATTGATCTGGTGAAAGGCACAAAATGAAATTTGAACTGACCAAACACGCGCAGAAGGCGCTGGACGAACGGGAAATTCCGAGGGAGTGGCTGGAACGAACATTGGCCGCGCCGGAATTGGTTATTCCCGACCCGGATGACGCCACGGTGGAGCGGCGTTTCCGGCGGATTCCTGAATTTGGCGGGCGGGTGCTGCGAGTGGCGGTCAATACAACAGTTGAACCGAACCGGGTGGTGAGTGTATTCTTTGACCGGAAAATGAAAGGCAAACTATGAGATTGCATGTGGACAAAGCAGCCGACGCGCTTTACCTGCGGCTGGATGATTCCAAGATCATTGAGTCGGAAGAAGTGTCGCCGGGCGTGGTGCTGGATTTTAACGAGCGCAATCAGGTGGTGGGCATTGAAATGCTGAACCTTTCCCAGCGCTCGCCCAAGCTGGATTTTTGCGAACTGCAATACCAGACGGCTTGAGCGCCAACGCCCGATGAAACTGACGATTGACCGCAAAGCCGATGCGCTTTATCTGGACTTGGACGAAGCTCCCGCCGCCGAGAGCGAGGAGATTTCGCCCGGCGTCATCTTTGATTACAATGCCGCCGGAAAAGTTGTTGGGATTGAAATGCTTTATCTTTCCAAACGGGTTTCGCCGGAAAAAATTGGCCGGATGCAGATGGAAACGGTTGAGGCTTGAGGTGGGACTGGTGGACGGCATCCTCGCGGCCCAGCGCACCGGCGACGCGGCCACGGTGACGGCCTTGGAAACCGAAATAGACACGCACGTTTTCCGCCTCTA
>JAYVQV010000052.1:0-2960 GCA_043776855.1 Limisphaerales bacterium
GGCGCGACGCTGTATCACGCCATCACGGGCTATGTGCCGTTCGATGCGGCGACGCCGGATGAGGTGGTGCAGGCGCACGTCTATACGCCGCTGCGCCCGGCGAATGAAGTGGTGACGGAAATTTCCCAGCCGACCAGCGATGCGCTGACCCGCGCGCTCGCCAAAAATCCGGGCGACCGGTTTTTGAGCTACGATCTTTTCATCATGGAGCTGGAGGCCGCGCGCAGCCTGCTGCTCCGCGCGCAATCCCAGACGACGGACGAACCGCAGCAGCCCAAGCGCATGACGAGCTGGTGGCGGAAGAAATAAAAAAAGCGGACGTCCGCGTCCGCCTTTTCAGAGTTTGAAATTACCTTCAACGGTTGATCACCACGAACCTTCGGTCAGCAGGCTGATGATTTTCCCGGCGAGATCTTCCGCGACCAGCGGCAACGCCTGCCGTTCCGAGCTGGCCAGATCCGCGCCAACGTGGACGAGCGTGCGGCCCTTCACGTCGCGATCCAACAGCAGCCTGCCGGAACTGCGTTCACGCGCGGTGACGTGGACGACGCTTTCCACGCGGTAATTTTCCGGCGTGAGCGCGTCGTCGCTCGAATAGCCCAGCGCGCCGCGCCGATACTCGCGGATGACGCCGGTGATGACGATGTCGCCGGTGCCGCGCGTGTCGAGGTGATAGGTGGCGTCCGTCTGCAACCGCTGGCGCAGCGCTCGCGTGAGCGAATCGCCGAGGCGCGGCTGGGGGGTCTGGTTGTTGAACGGCAAAATTTCCACGGTCTTGTCATCGCGCTGGTCCATCACGGGGCCGAGGTGATAGCTGGCGCAGCCGGTGAAGGCGAAAGCGGCGAGGAGCGGCAGAATTTTTTTCAAGGCGCGCATGGGAAATTATTTTGCGGGCGCGGCGTTCAGGAGCGGCTTCAAGGCGTCAATGCGCTGGCGGGCCTGCGCGGCGAGCGGTGAGCTGGCGTCGAGTTGCAGGACGTCGTTGTAATAGACCACGGCGCCGGCCCATTTGCGGTTCGCTTCGTAGAACTGCGCGACCTTGAAGCTGCCGCGCACTTGTTCGCCCTTGAGTTTGACGAGCGCTTTTTGCGCGTCGGCCACGCGTTTTTCGTCGGGATAGACGGTGATGAAATCGGTGTAGGCGGCGATGGCTTTGGCAGCGGCGCCTTGGTCGTATTCGGCGGTGTCGGCCTGCTTCTCCCAGGCAACCCCGGCGCGATACATGGCGTCGGCGGCAATCGCCGGCTGGTTGTTGTAACGGTCGGCGGCCAGCTCGTAGGCGCGCACGGCGTCGGCATAATTTTTTTGCTTCTCGCGCGCCGCGCCGATGCGCAACTGCGCGTGCGGGGCGACCTCGCTGTAGGGGCCGTTGGCGACGATTTTTTCGTAAAGCTTCGCGGTCTCGTCCATTGAGGGATAGAGCGGCAGGATGTCCCAGATGCGGAACCACTGGCCGCCGAGGAAACGGTTGCCGATTTCATATTGGCGCAGGAGGACTTCGTTGTATTCACCGCTCTTGGGATATTTCTCGATGATTTTTTGGTAGGCGTTGAAGGCGGATTCGTCCTTGTGCTTGACCTCGAGGCAGCGGCCCACGAGGTATTCGGCGCGGGGCGCGTAATCGGACAGCGGCCAGACGCGGAGAATGCGGTGCGCGGCGTGCAGCGTGGTGGAATAATTTTTTGCCTGAAACGCTTCTTCGGCGACTTGCAATTGGTCCTTGGCGCGCGGGCGCTGCCATTTGCCGTTCTCGCCGTAGCTCTCGTAATACCAGCCTTCGCCGGGAATGTAGGTCAGCGGCGCGGGCGAACGGAACGGGGTGAGCGCCACCAGCGTGACGAGCAGAATCAAAAATGACAGACGTTTTGTCATGCGCGAAACGGTATCGGCCTGCTGCGGCCAAGTCAAAATGATTCAACCCCGGAAAACAATGACCACGCCGTAGTCCGTCAGGATTTTCTGCACGCCCACGTCGAAGTGCTCGTAGCCGATGGTGTGGATGCCGATGAGGTTGGTCTCGCTGACCTGGTTCAAAAATTCCGAGACGCGTTCGTCGAAATAATCGTGGCCGGACTCCACGCAGCTCGCGTGGCGGATGGTGTGGATGCGGAGCCGTTTGCCGGCGCCCTTTTGCACGACCTCCAGCACGGACTTATGTTTTTCCACCAGCACCTCGCTCGGCTTGTCGCGCACGGGGACTTTCAAGTTCAGCGCCACCTTGGCGGCGGGTGCCGGCGCGGGACTGTGGGCGGCGGGCGGCGGCGTGACGGTGGGCAACGGCCCGGTCGTCACCTTGCCGGTGGCGGGGATGGTGATGCTTTGGTTGCAGGCCGGGCACTCAATCTGCGAACCGCTGCCGCTTTGGTCCACGGCCAGTTCCTGTTCGCAGTTCGGGCAGTTGAAAACGATGTCCATAGTTTTTGTGGGGTAAGATTTTGCGAGAGGCTAAATCTGCCACTGGCGGCAAACCAGAAAATAATTCACGAATTACCTGTCAAGGGTGCCGCTTGACCCGGTTGCGGTCTGGCTCCCTCGCCCCGCGAGGCACGAGCGGGGAGAGGGCTGGGGAGAGGGGATTTTGATTTCACAAACCATTGGCCTCCTCTCCCCTGTCCATAGCCGCTGTCGCTGCTCCTCCTCCGAGGAGGAGAGGGAGTGGAATCCAGGGCGAAGCACAACCGGGTCAAGATGCACCCACCCGTCAACCACCGGCAATCAAATGAACCCGTTCAAAACTCCTTTGAGCATTCCGGCGCGCGGCTCGGGCCGGATGATGGGCGCGGCAGGAATCATCGGCGGTGCGGGCAGAATTTCCGCCGCTCCGACCACCACCATCTGGGTCGGCGCGGTCTTCGTCTGGCGCGAGCCGTGTTGACCCTTGGAAATATCCAGCCGCTGACGCATCGTCGGTTTGTTGATGCTGTAAGTCATCGCGGTTTGCTCGGTGATGAGGTCGTCCT
>JAYVQV010000053.1:0-2956 GCA_043776855.1 Limisphaerales bacterium
CCGCGCCCCGCTGCCCGTGGTGGGATCATGTCTGGAGCATCCGCACCCCCAGCAAGGTCGGTAGCGACGGGCGCGTGCCCATCGGCAACCAACGCCTCCAGATCGAAAAACCACCTCAAACCAAGGTGATCCTTTGCCTCCATCCCAACGGCCATCACGCCGTGCTGGCGGCCGCCCCAGACCCCAAGCAAAAATCCGTGCTCCTCTTCACCAACCACCCCAAATGATTTTGGCCTGCTTTGCTATCTCCAAAAATGTCCTGCTTTGAAAACTACACGACACTTGTCACGATGCGGCTTGGCAAAAAACCGCGAGCGAGTATTCTGCTTAAAATTTGTGCTCCCGTAGCTCAAATGGATCAGAGCGGCCGTTTCCTAAATGGCAAATCCCGGTTCGATTCCGGGCGGGAGCACCACGTTTTTCCCATCTACTTCCGAGCCTCAAATCACGGCGATCACTTTCGCGACGCGGGCTTCCTGGCCAAGCCTCAATTGAAAAATGTCGCCGGATTTTTTACCAGCGAGCTGCTTGCCCAGCGGCGACTGCGGAGTGATGACGAGAATTTCTTTTTTGTCGTGGATGACTTCCGTGCCGCCCGCGCGGGGGCCGAGGAAATAAAAATTCTTTTCACCGCCCAGCTCCAGTTCCACCAGTGCGCCGACCGCAACGATGGCGTCCGCAGAAAAGTTTTTGGCAGACAGCTTTTCAAACTCGATGATCGCGGCGTCCAGTTCCGCCGCCTGCTGCGACTGGCCGCGCGCGAGGTAGGAGGCTTCCAGACCGCGCGTGTCGTATTTGTTCTCCGCCTTGTTTTGCTCGTGCGTGGCCTCGGCGCGCGCGAACTGGGCGGCGCGCAGATAGACCGCCAGCTCCTCCGCGAGCCGGGTGATGATTTTTTTGATGACGACGCGTTTGTTCATTTCAACGGCGCGAACGAATAGCGGGAAACCGGCGGCAAGGCAAAAGGAATCCGCCAATTCAAACCGCTCGGGCGCGGTGAGTGTGCGGAACGTGCGGACGCGGGCAGGCTGCCCGTCGGGATGGAAGTTGGCCGCTATCTATTTGAAGATGGCGCGAAGAATGATGTTTGTTACCGCCGGGACTTGAATGTCTGCGGCTGGCATAGTTTCATGGCGTTACCAACTCCCATGAAAATTCTCGTCGTCGCCACCGTGTTCGCCATAATCGGTTCCAACCTTATGGCTCAAACTAATTCGCCCGCGCCCGCCAGCCCGGAGAAATTGACCTCCGCGGTTTATGCGTGGGAGAAAATGAAACCCACCGTCGTCACCAACGGCGTGCGCCGACCGTTGTTCGACGGAGCGACGGCGACGGTGGACAAATTGCACTGCCACATCACCACGTTGAATCCCGGCGAGGTCAGCAGCGCGCCGCACCTGCACCTGCAAGAGGAAGTCATCATCGTGAAGGAAGGCACGGTCGAGGCAGTGTTCGATGGTAAAACGGAAATTGCGACGGCGGGTTCGGTGATTTTTTTCAACAGCCATGCCGTCACGCAACTGCGCAACCCCGGCAAAGTCCCCGCGACTTACACGGTGGTTTATTATCTCACGCCGCTGACGCCGAAAAATTGAAGGCGCCGCCCACATCCGGGCGACGCCTTGCAAAAGGCGTGCATCTTGACACCGTTGTGCTTCGCGCTGGATTCCACTCCCTCTCCTCCTCGGAGGAGGAGAGGGCCGGGGAGAGGAGGCCAATGGTTTACTAAATTAAAATCCCCTCTCCCCAGCCCTCTCCCCGCTCGTGCCTCGCGGGGCGAGGGAGCCAGACCGCAACCGGGTCAGGCTGCGCCTTGCAAATTGAGGCGGGGATTATTTCTTGCCGTCCACCGGCGGCGCAGCGCGCTTGACCATGATGGCCTCGATGATTTTCTGCGCGAGTTCCGGTTTCTCTTCGAGCGCCTTCTTCGCGGCTTCGCGGCCTTGACCAATCAGTGCGCCATCGAATTGCAGCCACGCGCCTTTTTTATCCACCGCGCCGCAATCAATTCCCACGTCGAGGATGCTGCCTTCCTTGTCAATGCCGTGGTTGTAGATGATGTCGAACTCCGCTTCGGCAAACGGCGGCGCGACTTTATTCTTCACAATTTTCACGCGCGTGTGGTTGCCATAAACATTTCCGGCGGCGTCCTTGAGCTGGTCGCGACGGCGGATGTCAATGCGGACGCTCGCGTAAAATTTCAACGCCTTGCCGCCGGGCGTGGTTTCGGGGCTGCCGAACATCACGCCGACTTTTTCGCGCAACTGGTTCGTGAAAACGCACGTCGTCTTGGACTTGGCGAGAATCGCGGTGAGCTTGCGCAACGCCTGGCTCATCAAACGCGCCTGCATGCCCATCGTGGCCATGCCCATTTCGCCTTCGAGTTCCGCTTTCGGCACGAGCGCGGCGACGGAATCAATCACGATGACATCCAGCGCATTCGAGCGCGCGAGCGTTTCGCAAATGGTCAACGCTTCTTCGCCGCTGTCGGGTTGCGACACGAGCAAGTCATCCAGATTCACGCCGAGTTTTTTTGCGTAACCGGGATCGAGCGCATGTTCCGCGTCAATAAACGCCGCGAGTCCGCCGGCTTTTTGCGCGTTGGCGATGACGTGCAGCATGAGGGTGGTTTTGCCGGAAGATTCCGGGCCGTAGATTTCGATGATACGTCCGCGCGGCAGACCGCCGACGCCGAGCGCGAGGTCAATCGCCAGCCCGCCGGTCGGGATGACTTCGATTTTCACCTGCGCGCGCGCATCGCCAAGGCGCATGATCGCGCCGTCGCCGTAGGCTTTGTGGATGCTGGAGATGGCGGCATCAAGATCACGTTCGCGCGTGGCGGCGGCTTTGGAATCACCAGCGGCAACGACATTTTTTTCGGTAGATTTTTCGGAAGATTTGGCGGCCATAAATTTATTTCTTGGTTTTTTGTTTTCGGAAAACGACGTTAGAGAAT
>JAYVQV010000054.1:0-2944 GCA_043776855.1 Limisphaerales bacterium
ATAAAATCCTGCCGATACAGATTGGCGACGAAAACTTCCTGATTGCGCGCATCAAAAGTATTCAGTTCTGAATATGTATCTTTCTCGCGCATCGAGAACGCGGCGAGGTTGTATTGGTAAAGATTGTTGGCGTAGTTGCCGAACAAGCGCACACCGAGGTTCACGTCGTTGAAAAGAAATCCGCGAAAGTCCGCGTTGAACGGCTGATTGCCCGCGCGCACGGAAATGAAATCGTAGTTGTCCGACAAATCGCGCAGGTGCAATTCCACGAACGCCTGCTGTAGCGCGAAGAAATTTTTCGTGCGCTCCGTGTGCCGCGTGGCGCGGAAACTTCCCGCCGGACCAGTCTGGCCGTTGAGCAAATCGCCGATGTCACCGGGGTTTTGCACGTCGCCGTTGTTGGGTGGTGGTGAATTATCATTGCCGTAAATCGAACCGCGCGGATCGGGCGAGACGACGCCCGTTTCGTTCGCGGCGAGGTAATTGATGTTGTAAACCGGCTCCAGTTTGATTGCCCAGTCCACCGGGCGGAAAACCGTTTCGCCTTTGAACAAGTTCACCTCAAACGCGAAATTATTCTGGATGCTCAACGCCTCGCTCTGGCCGTAAAATTCATACGCGCCCGGCACGGCGGTGCTGACGCCGCTGGCCGTCGGCACGCGTTTGAATTCCGTGACGGAACTCGCCGACGCGGTGAGGTTGAGAAAAATATCCTGCCCGATGATCGGCACGTCGCCCTTCAGCAAACTGCGCTGATACGGATACCAAAGAAAAGTATCGGGCGACTCGAACGGCGACTCGATGCTCCCGCTCGTGTAACGCTTCCAGGGCGAAAACCCGATGCGCCAGCGGTCGTAGAGCGGCGTCGTGTTCTTCGGAGAATCGAACTGCCGCAGCTTTGGCTCCATGCGCCATTCTTTGTCCACGCGCAATTCGCGGCGGACATTTTTGCGCGGAAGTTTTTGGTCGTCCGGTAAAGGCTCGTTCTCCAGCCCACGCTTGGGAGCTTCCGATTCCGACGGAACGATTTCACTTAACCGCGAATTTTCACGCGGCAATTCCAGCCCCGGCGCAATTGACGGCGGCGTGAACTGCGGCGGTGCAGTCGGCTCGTTGAACAAGGTTTCGGGTCTGGGGTCTGGGGTCTGGGGGATGGAGGAATTTCCCAGACCCGGGACGCCATCCCCCAGACGCCATCCCGCGCCGGGATCGGGATTGAATTGTGGTTGTGTGAGCGAATTCGTGACGATGACCACGCGGTGCGTCCAGCGAAAATCCGTGGGCGGCGGCTCCGGCAACTGCACCGGATTCGGGTCGGGGCTGAAATGTTCCGGCGAGGCGGGCGGTGGGTTGGTGCTGACGACTTGGTTTGATTTGACCGCATCATCGGCGAGACTAGCCGCCGATGCGCCCACGACCAACCCAGCGACAATGAGTCGTTGGAGAAATTGGGGTTCTGCCGTTGGTCTGGGCGGACGCATCTGCCCAATGAGAAATTGTTTATTTTCGGAAAGCAAGCGCGTAAGCTCGCCAGCGTGAAGCGACTTTCAAAATGTCCCCGGCCACCGTTGCGCGGAGTCGCTTTGAAATGGGTTGAGGCGAACCACGACTACGGCGCAAACCCGGGGCGGGCGAATTGCGCGCCAGCGTCTTGGACTGCGGCAGCCCTCTGCCGCTTTGGTCACGCAAGGTCTGCGGTGCAAGAGCGGTCCCGATGTATCGGGACCGCAGTCCAAAACCTCGCGGAAATTTTTCGCCGGACGAAACAACCCTGCCACGGTTTTTCTAAAATCGCGCTCGCTGTTATTTTTCTTTTCGCCCTGATTGTCCGTCCAGTTTCCGCGCAACTCACACTCGCTGACGTGCAGACCGTCATCGCGCAAGCCGTCACGCGCGCCATCGCCCTGCCTGCTCCGCTGAAAACCAACGCCGTCATCGCCGTGACCGACCGCGAAGGCTGGGTGCTCGGCGTCTGGGCGGTGAACACCAATCTCTCCGCCAGCGACCCGCTCATCGGCGAGGCGATTGCGAAGGCTGGCACGGCCTCGTTTTTGAGCAGTGCTCAAAATGCCTTCAGCACACGCACCGCCGGCTTCATCGTGCAGCAACATTTTCCGCCCGGCGTGGACAACACGCCGCCCGGCCCGCTCGTCGGCGTAAATTTTTCGCAACTCGGTTTTTCGGACATCAATAAGTTCAAAGCCCCCGGCAGCGTCATCAGCTACGGCAGTTCGCCCGGCCTCACGCTCGTCGCGCCGCCGCTGCCGCTCACCGGCGGACTCGAAGGCACACCCGGTGGCTTGCCGCTCTACAAAGCTGGCGCGCTCGTCGGCGGCGTCGGCGTGGCGGGCAACGGCGTTTCGCCATTGGGCATCACGCCCGCGCTCATCGCAGGGGCGGACACGGATGAGGACGTGGCGCTCGCGGGGCAAAAAACTTTTGAACCGTCGCCGACAATTTTCGGCTCGCAGGCATTGGTGAACGGCTTGCGGCTGGAATACATCGAAAGCTCCACCAGCCTCGGCGCAGTGATTCCGTTCGGCAGTCTGCCGGGAAAAAATGTTTTACCCTACACGCTCATCGCCCCGCCGGTCACAACGTATCCAACGGCGACGATGGGCGGCGTCACCGGCGAATTGCGCCAGCCCATCACGCCCGATCCCATCAGCGTGCCGATTGGAACCACCGCGCGACTGACCGCCTTGGAAGTTTCCAACATCCTCGCCACGGCCGCGAACCGCGCCCGCACCACGCGCGCAGGCATCCGCCTGCCACGCGGCGTCGCGATGCAGGTGTTCATCACCGTCGTCAACAATCCAAATTCCAACGGCGTCGCACCGACCGTGCTCGGCACATTCTGCACCTCGCCCGACACCACGCGGTTCAGTTGGGACGTCTCGGTGCAGAAGGCGCGCACCGCAATTTTCTTTTCCGCGACCAACCG
>JAYVQV010000055.1:0-2933 GCA_043776855.1 Limisphaerales bacterium
GGAATCATCACGGGCGCGGAGGATGGAAAATATATTTCACTGGGCGAAGGAAAGACGATTGCGGAGGCCACGAAGATTCTTGTCGGTGCGGACATTGCCGTGGATGGCATCTGGCAGCACGAGCAGACGCTGGAAGATTTTTATCTGGGCCTGATCAAAGCGCCGTTGTTGGTGAAATGAATTATCGCATGAAGGTTCAATGCAAAATGGACACGGAGACGATCTTGGACTGCGCCGGCAGAGCGCAGCGGCGACGGCGCTTTCGCACTGAGGGGCGCGCTGGGGTGGTGGAAAATTTCCGCACGAGCGAAAGCGGTGTCGCGCTTCGCTTGCCACCGCAGTCCAAGACCTCGCAGAAATTTCCGCCTGCTCTGAAAAACTTAACCGTGGTTTTGTCCGAACTGTTTTGAACATCATGTTTTTCGCCCAACTCAAAAACGAACTCTGGAAACTCTTCGGCAAGAAGCGGACGTATATCGGCTTCGGCGCGTTCTTGCTGGTGCAGACGGTCATGCTGCTGATGTTCAAATTCACGCGCTGGCAGAAAGAGTTTGAACGGCTGCTGGATGGCAACGGCTATCTTGCGGCGGATTATATTTCCGCGCTGACCGTCGCGCTGATTATGTTGACGCCGCAAATCCTGCTGCTCATGCCGCTCTACGTCGCGCTGGTAGGTGGCGATCTGGTCGCGAAGGAGGCGGAGGATGGAACGCTGCGGATGATTTTGTCGCGGCCGATTTCGCGCTTCCGGCTCTTGCTGGTGAAGTGGGTGGCGGGAATTATTTTTTCCCTGCTGCTGGTGGTGGTGCTGGATGTCGTCGCGCTGGGCTTCGCGCGGGTGCTGTTTCCGTGGAAGGGGATGTTTGTCTATGCGCCGCTGATTCAGACCTTTGGTGTTTTTTCGCCGGGTGACGGGCTGGCGCTTTATTTTTTCTCATCGCTGTTTGTCGTGATGAATGCGGTCGCGCAGATGTCGGTGGCGTTCATGTTTTCATGCTTCAACATCAAGCCGGCGGCGGCTACGATTTTGTCGCTCTCGTATCTGTTCATGAACATGGTGCTGGAGAACATCCCGTTCTTTCGGGCCTACCAAAACTGGTTCATCACGCATCACTTCGATTGTTGGGTGCGGGTGTTTCAGACGCCGACGCCGTGGGCGCAAATTCTTCAGTCAGAGATCACCTTGCTGGCGATCAGCGCGACGGCATTTCTCATCGGCGCAATGGTCTTCCAGGCGCGCGATATCAAGTCTTGAGGGCGATTTCTGCCGCCACAACATATCCGGCTGGCAAGGAAAATCAGCCACAACTAATGGTGTTTTTCACCCAAAATAACCGCGATTTCGCATTGTGAAATTGAGGTGATTTTCATACATTTTTCGCCGTCGCAGCCGCACTAAATTTTACTAGGAATTGCACCATAATTATGTCGAGTATTTCTGATTCGTCGGAAGAAAAAATTGTTTCACCAGACAAGATTGCCGATGGCAATTACGACGCTTCCAAGCTCAGTTCGCTGAAGGGACTCGAAGCGGTCCGCAAAAAACCCGGGATGTATATCGGCGGCACGGACGAGCGGGCGCTGCATCATTGCGTGTCGGAAGTTTTGGACAATTCCGTGGACGAACATCTCGCGGGTCACTGCCATCACATTGACGTGACGATTCATGTGGACGGTTCCATTTCCATCCGCGATGACGGGCGCGGAATTCCGGTGGACATCAATCAGGATTCTGGCTTGCCGGGCGTGGAACTGGTTTTGACGACGCTACATTCCGGCGGCAAATACGGGCAGGGCGGCTACAAGTTTTCCGGCGGCACACACGGCGTCGGGGCGAAGTGCGTGAACGCGGTCAGCGAATGGTTCGAGGTGGAGGTCTCGCGCAACGAGCAGGTCTATCACATGGAGTTCGAGCGCGGCAAGACGACGAAGAAGCTCGAAGTCATCGGCAAATCCAAAAAGACCGGCAC
Organism: Limisphaerales bacterium; assembly: GCA_043776855.1. Lineage (GTDB taxonomy): Bacteria > Verrucomicrobiota > Verrucomicrobiia > Limisphaerales > UBA11358 > UBA11358. The sequence continues at coordinate 1,971 of JAYVQV010000055.1, forward strand.
GCTCATCACGTTTCTGCCGGACAAGGAAATTTTCCGCGAGACGGTGGAGTTCAAGACGAACATCATCGCGCAACGCCTGCGCGAACTGGCGTTCTTGAATTCCGGTTTGGAAATTATTTTCACCGATGAGCGGCAGACGACGAACGAGCCGGAAACTTTTTACTACAAGAACGGCGTCGAAGAATTCGTCAAGCAACTCAACAAAAGCAAGGAACCGTTGCATCCGAAGCCGATTTCGTTCCGCAAGGAAACGAAGGAAAAGCTGGATGACAAGGACATCGAGGTTCACATCGAAGTCGTGCTGCAATACAACGACAGCTACAACGACCAGGTTCTCTGCTACACGAACACGATCCACAATCCCGATGGCGGCACGCATCTTTCCGGCTTCCGCAGTGCGGTGACGCGCGCGGTGAATCAATACGCGAAGACGAACGAACTCATCAAAGATAAAGACCCGCAAATCACCGGCGACGACGTGCGCGAAGGTTTGACGGCGGTGATCTCGGTGAAGCACAGCGATCCGAAATTTGAATCGCAGACGAAGGTGAAATTACTTTCGCCGGAAGTCGAGCGCATCACTGGTTCGGTGACGTATGAAGGATTGATGAGTTATTTCGATGCGAATCCGCCGGTGGCGAAACGCATCGTGGACAAAGGTCTCACGGCGGCGCGCGCGCGCGAGGCGGCGCGCAAGGCACGTGAGGCCGTCCGCAAATCGGCGCTGACCGGCGGTGGTTTGCCGGGCAAGTTGGCGGATTGTTCCGACCGCGATCCGGTGAATACGGAGTTGTATATTGTCGAAGGTGATTCCGCCGGTGGCTCGGCGAAGCAGGGGCGCGACCGGAAGTTTCAGGCGATTCTCCCGATTCGCGGCAAGCTCATCAACGTGGAGAAGGCGCGGCTCGACAAAGTTTTGCAGAACACCGAAATCCGCACGATGATCACGGCCATCGGCACGGG
>JAYVQV010000056.1:0-2931 GCA_043776855.1 Limisphaerales bacterium
ACCAGCAGCGAAGGCTGGGGCAACTTCACCCAAAAAGCGGAAAGCGGAAATATAAAAGCGGAAATCGCAGTGCGTTGGGGCACGCTGAAATTGAAAACCCTTTCCCTTGAGAGCGCGGCTGCGAATTCGGTTGAAATTTCGCTCGGTGGGAAATCCGTTGCCGCCAAGTTGATAAAAGACGGAAGCAAAGTTTTGTTGATGTTAAAACATCCGGTAGAAATTTCCGCCGGAGAAAAACTGGAAGTAATCTTAACCTGAAATCACCATGAAATCTAAACTGCTGAAAACATTCGCGTTGATAACGATTATGACCTCTTCTGTGGTCGCCGCCGACAACTGGAAAGCGAAATTGCAAACCGAATTGCCGCTGCTCGGCCATCGCAACTGGATCGTCGTCGCGGACTCCGCGTATCCACTCCAGACTGCGCCGGGCATCGAGACGATTTATGTCGAGGCCGACCAGCTTGAAGTTGTGAAGGGCGTCATTGCGGAACTGGCGAAGACCAGGCACGTCAAGCCGACGATTTACACGGACGCAGAAATGAAATTCGTCGCCGAGAAAAATGCGCCGGGCATCAGCGCGTATCGCGAGGCGTTGGCAAAAATTCTAACGAACCAGCCCGCACAGGTTTTGCCGCACGAACAAATCATCGCCAAGCTGGACGAGGCGGGCAAGACGTTCAAGGTGCTGCTCATCAAGACGCCACTGACGAAGCCATATACTTCGGTTTTCTTCCAATTAGAGTGCGGTTATTGGAACGCCGAATCGGAAAAAGAACTGCGTGAAGCCATCAAAGGAAATCCAAAAGCCCAATAGCCATCGGATTCAAATCAAACTTGTGAAACATCAAACGGTTTTCATCATGGCTGCTTTATGCGGGCTGATAATGCAATTGGCGGCGGCGGACATCGCCCAGCTCCGCAACCCGGTCTGGATTTCAAAAGACAATCTGCGCGATCCGTCCGTGCTCAAAACCAAGGAGGGTTATCATCTGTTTTACTCGCGTTTTTCCGGCCAGACGAGTGGCTGGGCTGATCCTGAAAACTGGCACATTGCGGAAGTCTTCACGAGGGATTTTCTGACCTTCACCAATGACCGAAATATTTCTCCCGCCGGCTGCGCTTCGCCCGGCGACGTGGTGTGGTGGCACGGTCGCTGGGTGCTGCCTTATCAAACTTATCCCAGCAAGCCGACGCAGTTGGTCTTTGCCGAATCCACCAACCGGCTTGACTGGACTGCCCCGCGACCGTTTTTGACCGAGGCGCTAAAACTTCCGTGGAATGAACTGCAGCGGGTGATTGATCCGAGCTTCGTGGTGGACGGAGATACGTTGCATTGCTGGTTCGTCGGTTCGGCGTATCACACCAATGAAAACGGCGACAAGTTTAAGGTGAATCTCATGGGCCACGCCATCACGCGCGATCCGAAATTGGCGGCGTGGGAAATCCTGACCCCAACTGCGCCGCTCATTGGCCTCTCACCCAGCGCCACCGACGGCGTGGAGAACACGATGGTTTTTCGCACGGGCGATTTTTGGACGATGATTTACAGCGAGGGACTGGTCGCACAACATCTCGCGCGGGCGACGTCGTCCGACTTGATTAACTGGAAACTGGCAGGGCCGATAGAAATTCCGCGCCAGAAATGGATGACCCACAAATACGGCGCGCCCTTTGTGTGGCGCGACGGAGGCCAATGGCTGATGATTTTGATGGGCAGCGTGGCGCAAGATCGCACGACCTTCGGCCTGTTGAGTTCCAGTGACGGCAAGCATTGGTCGCTGCTGCCGGAGCGCAAGGATGGCAACGGCAGATAAACTGGCCACGGGGAAACCCTTCGCCAAAGGCTGGCAGCCCATGAACCTGCGTTCTCTGAAACTGCAACCGGTGAAATGAAAATTGTGATGAAACAACAAAATAAATTCAACGGCCGCGGCGCGCGTCATGGCGTGAGGCGCTGCTGCTTTTTCTTTGGCTGGCTTGTTCCTCGGTGAAGGTTTTGGCTGCGCCGGAATATCTATAGCAGTTCATTTTAACATTGGGATAACATCCACGTCGCGGCTGCCGGTTCCCTCTCCCCCTTGGGGGAGAGGGAGAAAACTTCTGCGCTGCGTCCCAATGTTTTTGTGAACTGCTATATCCAAGTTGCGGTAGTTGAAAACGAATGTTGTCAGTGGATTTTTACGGAATGGGTCCCGTCATTTTTCTGGATGAAGGCTTCGGCTTCGTTGCCTAAAATCCGCGCCACCTGCCAGTCGAACCAGAAGCCGGAGCCGCCGGAGCCGCGATCAATGCCTCTGGCAAATTTGTTCTGCACGGATTGGCTGGCAAGGTCAAAGTGCGCGCGGGCGTCAGCGGTTTTTCCGAGCCGGTATTCGCACAGCGCGAGCATGATGCCGGCGACCGCGCGGCGAGGTGAATCAGCGCCTTCCGGCCCGATGTAGGCGAGGCATTGCCGGCAGTAATCCGCGCCTTCGGCGAACTCGTCTTTGCGATAGTGAAACAGGCCGAGCGCGGATGACTGCCACGCGGTCCACGACGGATTTTTAGGAGTCATGGCTTGGACGTAGGTGGTAAGATATTGCGCAATCGGCTCCAACTCGGCGATGGCTTTGGCGTCCGCCGGAATGAGCAGGCTGTTTTTGAGAATACGCGCGTCCACCCGGTCGCTCCAAGTGCCTTGATTATACTTGAGCACTGGCGTTTGAAAGGACGTTTTGTTGTTCCAGCGCCAGGACTCGTCGGTCTCTATGAGACTCACCTTGCCGGAGGCATCGGTCAATTGAAGTTCAGCGGCCAAGCCGGGAACGTGCTGCATCATGGAGTTGTTGCGCGCGCGACTCAGAACCATGACCGCCAATGAATTCGTGCCCGGCTGGAGATAGGAAGCGATATCCACGACATCGAACTGCGACGTCTTGGGATCAAAAC
>JAYVQV010000057.1:0-2923 GCA_043776855.1 Limisphaerales bacterium
CCTCAACCCGAAACAGGCGCAGAAAGTCGCGTGGGTTTTGCGTTTGGTGAAGGAATTGCCGATTGTGCCGAGGCAGTATTTCAAAAAGCTGGAAGGCGCGGACGATCTTTGGGAAGTGCGGGCGGAATTTGGCGGCGACGCATTTCGCTTGTTAGGATTTTGGGATGCTGGACGGTTAATCATTTTGACCAACGGTTTTGCCAAGAAAACGCAGAAGACGCCCGAACGCGAAATCGCCCTGGCCGCGCAGCGCAAACGTGAATTTTTGAACCGCAAATAATTTTATGAAAGACGACCTCGACAAATACATCAGCCGCCGCAAAAAGCGCGATGCCCGGTTCGCGAAAAATTTTGAAAACGGCTATCAGGAATTGAAAGTCGGCGTGCTGCTGCGGCAGGCGCGCGAAAATGCGGGGATCACCCAGGAAGATTTGGCGCGACGCACCAAGACCGCCAAGTCGGCGATTTCGCGGCTGGAAAACCACGCGGAAGACGTGCGGCTTTCCACCATTGAACGCGTGGCGCACGCCTTGGGCAGAAGCCTGGTGATTCAACTGGTCAAGGCTTGATTGATGGCGCGACCAACAACTGATGCAAGCGGCGGTGTTTTTTGCGCTACCTTCCGGGAAGCAGCGGCCATAACCGGCCGGACTACGAGGCGAGCAGAATTTTTCAGCGGACGGGGAGAAGTTTTTCAACCAGCGAAGTTTTTTCCACCGCCGCCTTCAATCAAGAACCACGCCGGGAGTTTTTACACAGGCTCGTGATGTGTTAGGCCACATGGTCATCTTTTGGTGACTGGTAAATCCAAATGAAACGCGGGGCAAAAATGACTGCAAGTGTCGCGTAATACATGACCGCAATCCAACCGCTATAAAATAAGCCAAAAATCCCCCAAGCCACGATCTGGCCGATGAATGGAATCAACAACTGACGCGTCAAGGCGCTGCGCTTCGCCCACGTCGCTATAAAATCCCTCACCAGAAAAAATCCCAGTAAGAGATACAAGCCAAGCTGCATCCAAGTATATTCAGTCATAAACGTGTAATGTGGCCTAACGGACAAAAGCTGAGCCACGCCGCCGGTGACATCCGCCAACCAGAAATCCGAAGCGAAAACGGACAGGCGTAATCGGCGTTGGCTCCAGCGCTGTGTTAGGCCACATGGCTCTGATTCTGAAATTCTCGCTCCTGCCGTCGCCACTGCAAAATACCGTTCGCCAATCCTGACGCCAACATAACGGTCAATGCCATGAGCACAATAGCCCCAAACTCGCTCGCATCCAGTCGCTGCCGATGCCAGTCAAACAATAAAGTGACGATGCCAAAAACCGTGCCGACAAACAAACCGCGACGCAGCACCCCTTTGCGCCAAATATACCAAGCGCGACCTTTGGCTCTGACTAGCTCCCAACTTTTCGTGTCGTATGTTTTCATAAGCGTGTGATGTGGCCTAACCTATGATTAAGCCACAGTTTTGTTGGTGTAACAGTTTCATAGGCGGCGACATTAAATCCGGGGTTTATCCTTGTCCAGCAATCATTCTATCATTTTCTTCGGTTCATTATTGGTTTGGAAAAAGCAACAATCGCGGCAGTTGAATTCATCGCATGAAAACCGGCCCCATTATTTTCAAAACGTCAGATACTTCAGCACCTGCACTTCTTTTTTGAAGACGAGTTCGATGGTGTTGGCGTTGAAACGCGCGTCCACCGGGCAGCGGTCGTCGTAAAATTCCCACAGCAGGCGTCCGTCTTTCGGATTGATGCGCGCGATGCGGAGGTAGGCGGGCTTTTGCAGGCCGGACATCATGTCGTTCACTTCTTCGTCCGTGGGATTCGGTTCGTAGGATTGCACGGTGTAAATAAATTTCCCCGACAGATAGGAAATGAATCCGCCGGGCTTGATGCTCCACAGCGTTTTTCCATTCTTCGGATCGAGCTTGAGCAGCACGTCGTCGGTGGCTTTGGTGATGTCAATCTGGCGGGAGTATTTGATGTCATCGGGATTGCCGCTGGTGGTGTTGACGAAGACGTTGCCCGCGTCGTCGAAAAATAATCCCACGACGCCGACGGTGGGCACGCGCCAGCGGGCGTCGCCGCTGCTGACATTGAAGGCGCTCAACACGGCCTGGTCAAAAACGTAGAGCGTGTCGCCGTGTTCCACGCACGGGCCGTCGCCGAACCGCGCCTCGTCGCGAAAAATTCCGCCGCCTTCGCCGACGGGATACGTCAGCGCGACGGCCCAGATTTTTTTGTTCGTCTTGTCGAGGACGATGACGCTCTTGCCGGCGGCGATGACGTTGACGGTTTTCAGCACGAACAACTGCGGGCGGCCAATGACTTCGCCGGACCAGTCGGAGGACGCGGGCGTTTCGGGGATGTGGACGGTGACGAGGTAGCGGCTGACGTCTTCCGTGACCGTGCCGCCGCCGGCGTTGCGCTGCATCTCGTTGAGCATCTCGTTGGCGATGGCGCCGGTGGCGGCCTGGTTGACCTCACCGTCGAGCGCGGATTTTTTCGGCGGCGCTTTCATGGCGCTGCGCTCGATGAATTTTTCCTCGAGCAATTTTTTGGAGAACTGCACAAAACCCGTCGCGCCGGAGACAAGCTCAAAGGCGGGCGACGGAGAGCCGAGCAGCTTCGCCGCCTTCTTCGGGTCGCTGTCGCGCAAGGCGGCTTCGAGCTGTTTCTCGTGCTGGGCGTTGGCGAGCAGCGCGGGCAGAGCGAGGCGGCCCTGCAATTTTAGGTTCTGCGCCTCGGCGGCAACTTTGTTCGGATCAAGCGGCTGGCCGTCGTTGGAAAATAATCCGCCGCCGGAATTTCCCGCGCCGCCGGTTGAGGCAATCGTCATCGTGCCCGTCGCGCTGAATTGCTCCACGCGCGCTTCGCCGGTGGCGAGGCTGATGTGCGTGACGGAACTGG
>JAYVQV010000058.1:0-2919 GCA_043776855.1 Limisphaerales bacterium
TGAAAACTTTCAAAGTGGATTTGGCCACTACCGAAAGACTGGCGGCGCGGCTTCGTAGTGGCACAGGCATCTTGCCTGTGAGTTCATCCGCAGAAACACACAGGCTAGAAGCCTGTGCCACTATGCTCGTCGCTGAAAGCGGCATTCACACTCGCGCGGATGTGGAGCGGGTTCAGAAGTGTGGCGCGGGCGCAATTCTCGTCGGCGAATCGCTCGTGAAGCAGAGCGACATCGGCGCGAAGGTGCGCGAACTGATTGGCTGATTTTTAGATGTGGCGGCGGGCATCCTTGCCTGCCGTAGAGGGCGGCATCTTGCCGCCCGGAAAAACCGTCTGCCAGACCTGATCGTTCTAATCTGATTCAACCTTTCACATGGCGAAGCTTTTTTCCGCCGGGCTGGAAGCCCCGGCTCTACGTCAGCCAAGATGGCTGACGCTACCTTTTGTTTCGCGCCAACTGTTTCGCCAGGCGGATCGCCGCAATCATACTTCCCGGATTCGCAATGCCTTTGCCCGCGATGTCGTAGGCCGTGCCGTGGTCGGGCGAGGTGCGGATGAAGGGCAGGCCGAGCGTCCAATTCACGCCGCTGTCAAACGCGACGGCTTTCAATGGCGCGAGTCCTTGATCGTGATACATCGCCACGACGGCATCGAAATCTCCTTTGAGTGCATAGTGAAACACCGTGTCGCCGCTCAATGGGCCGGTGACATCGAAACCTTTTTTCTGCATCGCGCGAACGGTGGGTGAAATGGTTTTGATTTCTTCGTCGCCAAATTCTCCGCCTTCGCCAGCGTGCGGATTCAAACCGCACACGGCGATTTTTGCGCGCGGCAAACCAAGGTCGCGGCAGGCTTGCGCGGCGAGTTCGATGGCGAGCGTGATTTTTTCCGCCGTCAATTTTTCGGGAACGGACTTGATGGAAATGTGAACCGTGGCGAGCGCGACGCGCAGCCAGCGTCCGCGTTCGTCCGTGCCGAGCAGCATCATCGCGGTGCGTTTCGTGTTCGCGAGTTCGGAGAGAAATTCCGTCTGGCCGACAAATTTATGTCCAGCGCGGATGATGGCTTCCTTGTTGACGGGCGCGGTGACGAGGGCATCTAGTTCGCCGCGCAGGCAGCGTTCGCCGCCGTCACGCAAGGCGGCGATGGCGAGGTGGGCGGCGAGCGGGGAACCGGCGAGCAAATCATCCGGCAACGGGGACTTGCGGACAGGCTGTCCGCGCTCCGACGGATTCGTGATGAATAATTTTCCGGTTTCGTTGTAACTGGAAAAAGTTTTCAACGGCAGATTCAGTCCAAGCAAGGCATTTAATTCGCGGAAGTTTTTTTCATCGCCGATAAAAAGATATTTTGTGGCGGCGCTTCGAGGTTCGGCGGCGACGGCTTTGAGCGCGACTTCGGGGCCGACGCCGGTGACGTCGCCGAGGGAGATTCCAAGCCAGCCTTTCATGTGTGGGTGACGAGTGAGGGGTGAAATGTGATGCCGCCATTCACGCATCACTGCTCACTCGTCACGCTGCGTTTCAAAAATAGCGGACGAAGGTTTTCTTTTTCAGCCCGTCAATCCAGTTCTTGTGCAACTGCACCTGCTGCTCGATGCGGAGAGATTTTTCGATGTCCGCGCGCACGTCGGCAATCGGCTTGGCGTGGGCGGGCTTGCGGTCTTCGAGCAGCATGAGATAGACGGCGTCCGGCGCATCAATCGGCGCGCTGACTTCGCCGGTCTTGAGCGCGAAGGCCACCTCGCCGAGTTCCTTGCGGATGACGGAGCGTTCAATCCAGCCCCAGTCGCCGCCCTGATGTTGCGCGGAGCCTTGGGAATAGACCGAGGCCATTTCAATGAAGGGCGCGCCTTCCTTGAGCTTGCCAGAAATTTCGCGGGCGAGGTTCATCGCGTTCGTGTCGTTCTCGGAAGTTTTGTTGAGGACGATCATGCGGAGCTTCACTTGGTCGTCAATTTTGAAATCGTTGGCGTGCGTCTCGTAAAAATTTTGAATCTTGAACGGCGAGACGACAACTTCGCGCTGAACATTTTGGCTGCGCATGGCGGACTCGATGTATTGCTCGCGCACCTGTTTGCGCCATTGCTCGAAGGTCATGCCCTGCTGCTGGAGAGATTTCATGAGCGTCACGCGGTCGCCGAATTTTTCACGGATGCGTTCGCGCACCAGATTGTCAATGACACTGTCCGGCAACCGGTAGCCATCCGTCTCAAAGCTGTGGAGAATCAGCGCGCGTTCCACCAAAAAATTCAGGCTGTCGTTGAGTGATTCGTTGAGCTTGGCCTGAAAAATATCCGGCTGGCCGGCGAACTGGCGGCGCAACGCATCGGCGGCGGGGCGCGTGATGTCCTCGACCTCGGCGAAGGTGATGATGCGTTCGGCGACGACGGCCTTGACGCCGTCAGCGACTTCAGCCAAGGAGGAAATAACCGGCGCGCACACGGCCACGGCCAGCACAGGAATGAAGCGGAAAAGTTTCATCGAATGATTCAAATAGTAGCCATCACGCCCGCTCGGTCAAGCGCCGGTCACAGTTTTGGTTTCGCCGCCAGCCACATCACCGCCGCCAGCACCGCGCCAAAAGCCAGCGCCACCACAATCGTCCAGCGCAGGATGAGCCGCTGTTTTTGGTGGAAATTTTTACCACCTTGGCCGGGCAGCAGATAATACCGTTCGCGGGGTTTTTTTTTCGGGCGGCGGAACACGCCTGTTTCTACCAGACAGCGGGCCGCGACTCAAGCCGTGCGCTTGCCGGGTAATAGGTCAATTTGAAATCGGAGCGCCGAACAATGCTCGGCGCTCCGCCAACTGACCCACTACCGCTTGCCGTAAAAAATTATTTCGCTAACGTCTTCGCCGTGCAACTCGAAGACCATCTCGGTGACATCATCCGCAAAGCCCGCACGATGAGCGGTGTC
>JAYVQV010000059.1:0-2917 GCA_043776855.1 Limisphaerales bacterium
TATTCCAGCGGTCAGGCGTGGAGTTATGACGAGCGGCAAAATGTCTGGATGCTTTGCGTCGAGGCGCGCAACCGCTCGGGAACGAACGCGCAATTTTTCTCGACGAACTTCGCCGCGCGCATCAACGCGAGCGGCCTCACGACCAGCACGCAAGTTGCGTCCATTGACGACTTCCAAATCACCGGCGTCACGACGTGGAGCAACAGCGCGCCCGTCATCGCCGTCGTCAGTGATCGCGCCGTCATGGCGGGCGCAACGCTCGTCATCACGAACGTCGTCACTGATGCCGACCTGCCCGGCCAGACGATGACGTGGAGCCTGCTCGCCGCCCCCGCCGGGGTGACGCTGAATTTATCGAACGGAATTTTTAACTGGCGTCCCACCATCGCGCAGTCACCAACGACCAATGTGATTTCGTTGAAAGTCGCCGACAGCGGCTCGCCGAGTTTGAGCGGGACAAATAATTTCAAAATCACCGTGCTGCGTCCGGCTTCGCCGACGTTCACAACGGCCACGATGGTTAATGGATTGTTTTCACTGGGCGTAACGGGCGACGCCGGTCCGGACTATCAACTGTGGGCTTCCACAAATCTGTCGGGCTGGTCATTGCTGTCGCAGAGTAATTCGCCCTTGCTGCCATTTTTGTTTAGAGATTCTGATGCAACGAATTTTAGTCAGCGATTTTACAAAATCCAATTATCACCCTAAAAAAATTGCTTGGCGTGGCTGATGCGCTGGGCCTTCTGTATGCCGGACTGATAGCAATTGCCTTTGAACTCCGGTAAAACCCGTTGCGTCTTGGACTGCGGTGGCAAGGCGCAGCCGCGACACCGCTTTCGAGCGTGCGGCCAGCGTCCGAAAGATTGAGGGCGGCTCCGCGCGGGCGCGAGCGGCGTGTCCCGATGAATCGGGATTCCCGCCGCAGTCCAAGACGCGCCCCGGCGGCCCAGCACCTTCAACCAATGGTCGCCGTGGATTTTACCGAATTTCATCTGTAGTTGGTATTACTGCCGTCCAAAACGAAAGTGCCCATTCCCTATTTCCCGAGCAACGGCGTTCTGCTGCACGCGGTGGCGATGATGGCCACCGGTTGAGCTGGCGCACCGGCCTGGAGTGCCCCGGGATTCCCTGATGACGGAAGTTGGAACGTCAATTGGGAAGTTTTGCACCCAGCTTCAGGACGGTCATTCTGAATCCCGCATTAAATTCCGACATCCCGCATTTACGGTATGGCGCGTCGGCGAACAATGGCGCAAAATCACCTCATGTTTCCCGTCGTGAATATTTTTTTTATCGCAACCATGTCTCTGCTGGTTGGCGTGTCGAATGTGTCTGCTGACCCCTTAAAGCCTGCGGCCCTGCGTTGCGAATATCGCGTCAACCCACTGGGTATTGATGAAAGCCAGCCGCGCCTGACGTGGCGCGTCGAGTCGCCGGAGCGCGGTCAGAAACAAACCGCGTATCAAATCCTGGTGGCGTCGAGCGCCGAGCGGCTCGCGAAAAATTCCGGCGACTGGTGGGACAGTGGCAAAGTTTCCAGCGACGATACGGTGAACATCGCTTACGCGGGCAAACCGCTCGGCTCGCGCCAGCAATGTTTCTGGAAAATTTGCGTATGGGATAAAGACGGCCAGGCGATGTGGAGCGACGCCGCCAGTTGGACGATGGGTTTGCTCCGGCCTGCTGACTGGCAGGCCAGTTACATCAGCGTCCGCGATTCCTCGCCAGTTTGGAAAGACACGACGAATCTTTTTCTCCCGCCCGCGCGGCAGTATCGCAAGGAATTTTCCGCCGCGAAAACGGTGAAGCGCGCGACGATTTATGCGACCGCGCTGGGCATTTACGAACTTTATCTCAACGGCCAGCGCGTTGGCGATGCGCGCTTCGCGCCGGGCTGGACGGATTATCATCAACGCGCTTACTACAACAGTTTCGATGTGACTTCGCAGGTCAAGTCGGGCGCGAACGCGCTCGGCGTCTGGCTGGGCGACGGCTGGTATTCCGGCTACATCGGATTCGGTTTGCTCACCGGCATTGGCACGGAACACGTCGGTCGCGCAACTTATGGGCAAACGCCGGCGGTGATGGCGCAACTGGAAATCGAATATGCCGACGGCTCGCGCGAAATTGTTCCGACCGACAAATCGTGGAAGGGCACGAGCGACGGCCCAGTGCGCGAAGGTGATTTTCTGATGGGCGAAACTTACGATGCGCGCAAAGAAATGCACGGTTGGGCGAAGGCCGGATTCGATGATGCGCAATGGGAAACCGCCATTCTTGCCGGGGAGAACGGCAACATTTCGGCGACGTTTTATGAATACGCCAACGCCGAAAATCCCGGCGGACCGGTGGAAATCAAAGGCCGGCCGATTGATCTCGGTTTTCAACGGCCGCCGAAGCTTGAAGCCTTTCCGGGTTTGCCGGTCCGCCCGATTGAAGAGATCAAGCCCATCGCCATCACGTCGCCCACGAACGGTGTTTACATCTTTAATCTGGGCCAAAATTTCGCAGGCGTCGTGCGTTTGAAAGTGAAAGGCGTGGCGGGCACGGACATTCAATTGCGCTACGGCGAAATGCTGCACGCCGACGGCCGCTTGATGAATGAGAATTATCGCAAAGCCCGCGCGACGGATCATTACATTTTACGCGGCGATAAAAATGGCGAGGAGTGGACGCCGCGTTTTACGTTCCACGGATTTCAATACGTTGAAGTCGTCGGCTATCCCGGCAAACCGGACAAGGACGCGATCACGGGAATTGTTTTGCACAGCGACACGCCGTTCACCAGCGACTTCACTTGCTCCGATCCGGTGCCGAACAAATTGTTCAAGAACATCGTCTGGACGCAGCGCGCGAATTTTCTGGATTTGCCGACGGATTGTCCGCAGCGCGACGAGCGTTTCGGCTGGATGGGCGA